>JAGCXJ010000024.1 GCA_017961385.1 Lachnospiraceae bacterium | reverse complement strand
CTGGGTTCTGCCAGCTTTGCTCTAACGAGTGCTTTTATAGGAAGCGCCGTTCAAAAGAAGGGTGTGGATATACTGCTTGTCGTAAACATCATATCCATGATCCTTTCGGCGATAGTGGTATTTACATTTAAAAAGCCTGAGACTGCTCACGAAGCAGATAAGGAAAGCAAAGAAAGCAAATCAGGCAGTGACAGTCAGGCTGTTGCACATAACAATATCGCATCTTTTATAAAGACATATCCCGCGTTTTCTCTTTTTCTTATAGGAACGATATGTTTTTTCTTTGCACACAACATGATCAACGATTTTATGATACAGATCATAAGAAGCCTGGGCGGAAACGAGACACAGCTCGGATATGCCAACTTTTTGCAGGCGATCCTAGAGCTGCCCGTTATGGCAGTCATAGGATTTATTCTTAAAAAGATAACATCCGACAGGCTGCTCATGATTTCCGGAACTGCCTTTTTTGTAAAGATACTGATACTCATATTTGCTACAAACATGGCAATGATGTACATAAGCCAGTCATGTCAGCTCTTTGCCTATGCGGTATTCATTCCCGCATCGGCCTACTATGTAAGCAGCACCATGAACGAGCTCGATCAGGTAAAGGGACAGGCGTTTGTAACTAGTGCGATAACAATAGGCGGAGTATTCTCAAACCTTTTAAGCGGAGTGATACTCGATCATATGGGAATAAAGACGATGCTCATTACCGGAACGAGCGTCTGCGCGATCGGTGTTATCATAGCCATATATGCCATGAAAAAGCTTCCAAGAGTCAATACGGAGATCTGAATATGAAATGTTTTGAAGAAAATATTTGGAAAGAAGATGAATATACATACAGGGCTTCATACGGCTTCATGCCGAATATCCATGCCTATCTTCATGATGATGATACAGACAGAGACTGCATGATAGTTGTCCCCGGAGGAGGATACTGCATGTGCGTACCTCCGGAAGCTGAGATCGTTGCAAAGGTTTTTTATGAACAGGGGATGAATGCCTTTGTACTTACATATACTACGGACATAACGATGTCGGTGCCTCTTAAGCGCCAGCCCATGGAGGATATCTCCAGAGCCGTGAGATTTATAAGAGCAAATGAAAAACAGTACCATATTGCGGGAAAGAAGGTCATCATCTGCGGCTTTTCGGCCGGAGCTCATGTATGCGGAAGTCTTGCCGTTCATTTTGATGACATAAAGGATATGGATGAAAGCCTTAATAAAGTCTCAAACAGACCCGACGGAGTAATACTCTCATATCCTGTAATAACTGCAGGAAAATATACACATGAGTATTCGATACAGGCTCTTCTGGGAAAGAATCCGTCAGATGAAGAGATAAAGTATTTCTCTCTTGAAAAGAATGTTAAGGATACAACACCGCCATGCTTTATCTGGCAGACCGAGCCTGATGATGCCGTTCCGGTCATAAACAGCTACATGTTTGCGGATGCGTTAAGAGAAAAGAATATTTATCATGCTCACTATGTTTTCCCGACTGGGATACACGGACTGAGTGTTGCAAACGATGATTTCTTTGACGGTAATTTCGGAGAAAGCTATACGATGAAGCAGGTGTTCTTAGCGGTTGATGCTGTAAAGGCAGGGAAAGGCATTGACGTAAGTGATGAGAGAAAAAGAGAGCTTGAGATACAGTTTGGTGATGATGCCCCTGAACAGAGCGAATTTGTTCATGACAGCAACTTAAGATACGAGGTCGGACTGTGGCCGCAGCTTGCAAAGATATGGATGGGAAGGATATAGCCATGAACAGAGTAAGAAGGGCACAAAAAAAGGATATAGCGCGTATAATGGATCTTCTTGTCCAGGTGGATATGGTACATCACATCGGCAGACCTGATATCTTCAAGGGCCCTGCCACAAAGTATAACGAAACGCAGCTTGCAAAGATAATTGAGGATGATACTACACCTATATTTGTATGTGTTGATGAAGATGACAGAGTTATCGGGCATGCCTTCTGCATCTACAAGCAGGTTAAAGATGACAATGTACTGACCGATATAAGAACACTCTACATAGACGATATATGCGTAGATGAAGAAGAAAGAGGAAAGCATGTCGGAACGGCTCTTTACGAGCATGTGATGGAGCATGCAAAAAAGGAAGGCTTCTACAACGTGACTTTAAATGTATGGAGCTGCAATCCGCAGGCCTTGAAGTTTTATGAGGCTCTCGGATTTGTTCCTCAGAAGATAGGCATGGAAATCGTTTTGTGATAGAATTAATCATAGCGGGTTACAATAAATGGAGGTATAAAGATGGATAGCAAAATAATGGAAGCACTGGATATGGTACTGCCGCTCGTTAATCAGATGACAGGAGAGGATTATCAGATATCACTCTGCGACAGAGAAACAACACTCAAGACTTGGAAGGCAAAAGGATTCTCGATGCCCGCAGCGGTACCGGGTAACAAGCTTGACAGAAACAATCCTGCTCTTGCAGCGATGATGGATGCCATGGAAAAGAATAAGCCTTCTGTGAGCATAATGCCAAAAGAAGTACTGGGTGTTCCGGTAAGAGGAATACTCACACCGGTCAGCGAAGGCGGAGAAGTGGTAGGTCTTGTTGTATGCGCGCGTTCACTTGAAAAGGAGAACGAGGCAAAAGAAAAGATTCATACACTTGATGAGAGATTGAGCGATTCCCTTGACAGTGTTGATTCTATTGCCGTTGAAGCAAAGAAGCTTGCAGATCAGCTTTCTGATATCAGCAGAGTAGCAAAGACAGTTTCGGAGAAAGTCGAGGAAGGCTTAAAGAAGGTTTCAACCATTCAGAACAATGCTTCAAGATCAAATATCCTTGCACTCAATGCTTCTATCGAGGCGGCAAGAAACGGAGAAGCCGGAAAGGGCTTTGCAGTAGTTGCTAGTGAAATGGGTACTCTTGCTCAGGTAAGCGGAAATTCCGCAAAGGAGATCATGCAGTCCTTAAAGGAGATAACAGAAGAGGTTGAAAAGGTTACCAAAGCCGTTATGGAAGCAAATGCCGCTGCAACGACTCAGGCTGAGACAACTCAGGAAGTAACCGACAACATAAATGACATTACCAGACTGGTAAGCGATATAACAGGAATCTGATAAAGGGGGATAACTTCAGATGGTCAGACAGATTATACACGATCCTATTTTTCTTGCTCAGAAATCCGATCCGGCAACGGAGGCTGACAGGGATGTTATTAAGGATCTTGTAGACACGCTTGTAGCCAATGAATCAGACTGTGTCGGCATGGCTGCAAACATGATAGGGATAAAAAAGAGCATTATTGCGGTAAATGTCGGAATGGGACAGCTTGTCATGATAAACCCCGTGATAGTTTCAAAGAACAAGCCCTTTATGACTACAGAAGGGTGTCTGTCACTGACGGGCGCACCCAAAGAGACGAAAAGATATTTTGAGATCGAGGTCGAATACCTTGACAGGGATTTCAAGCCTCAGAAGCAGAAGTACACCGGATGGAGCGCTCAGATCATACAGCATGAGATAGATCACTGCAACGGTATACTTATATAACGGCATGACTCTTACTTGAACAATAAAATAAGTTGTGCTACAATTTGGAAAGTTTCATAGTGAAGGTAGACGGTGCCTGCAGCGATGCAGGTTAAAAGGGAAACAGTAAAACTGTGCGAACTCGTCACTGTAGTTACGGAGTATGACAGTCATCTGTGGAGACACAGGTCACTGGTCAGTACCGGGAAGGCTGACTGTCATATGATGATGTATTAGCCAGGAGACCTGCCGTTTATAAATGATCGGTATATTACCGGACCACGAGTGATTGGTCTTGCATCATCAGTCATCATTATATGATGGCTTTGTTTTGGTGAAATCGATTACTCATCCTGTAAATGCAGGGTGAGTTTTTTGATTCAATATACAATACTATAGGAGGATATATTATGAAAAAGAGACTAATGGTTTTACTGCTTGCGACCGTTACAGCGGTATCAATGCTTGCAGGCTGCGGCGGTACTGAAAACGTAGATGTTGAAGTACCTGCGGATCTTGCTACAGAAGTAGAGAATGCCGTAGAGGAAACTAAGGATGCGATCGAAGAGGCAACTGAAGAAGTAAGCGATGAAGAAAAGGCAGCAGAGGTTGCAGCTCTTATCGATGCTATCTATGTACAGGAGCGTACAGATCAGACAGATGCACAGTGCGAGGCAGCAAAGAAGGCATGGGATGCTCTTACAGATGCTCAGAAGGAGCTTGTAGAAGGTGAAGATGCAGATCCCGACTACTTTGGAAGAGATACAGGCGATGCATCCAAGGATGATCCGCTTAACAGCGATAACATAGGTGACAATGAAATCCTTGTAGTAAGCTTTGGTACTTCATTTAATGAGAGCAGAGCACAAGATATAAGCAGCATCGAAAAGGCAATAGCTGATGCAAATCCCGACTGGGCGGTAAGAAGAGCATTTACAGCTCAGATCATCATCAACCATGTTCAGGCAAGAGACGGTGAAAAGATCGACAACATGGATCAGGCACTTGAAAGAGCAGTTGCAAACGGTGTTAAGAATCTTCTCATCCAGCCTACTCATCTGATGCACGGTGCAGAGTATGACGAGTTATGCGAAGCACTTGATAAATACGCTGACAAGTTTGAGTCTGTTGCGGTTGCCGAGCCTCTTCTTGGCGAAGTAGGAAGCGATGCGACAGTTATAAATGATGACAAGAAAGCAGTAGCAGAAGCTGTTGTAGACGCAGCTGTAAAGTCTGCAGGATTCGATTCTCTTGAAGCTGCAGAGAAGGATGGCACGGCATTCGTATTCATGGGTCATGGAACAGCTCACACTGCTAAGGTAAGCTACAGCCAGATGGCTACACAGATGGACAAGCTCGGATACAAGAATGTGTTCATCGGAACAGTTGAAGGCGAGCCTGAAGAGACAGCATGTGAAAACGTTATCGAAGGCGTAAAGGCTGCAGGATACAAGAAGGTAATACTTCGTCCTCTCATGGTCGTTGCAGGTGATCATGCAAACAATGATATGGCCGGTGATGATGAAGACTCATGGAAGAGCATGTTTACAGCAGCAAACGCATTTGATTCTGTTGACTGTCAGATAGAGGGTCTCGGAAGGATCGAGGATGTTCAGAAGCTGTATGTAAAGCATACACAGGAAGCTCTTAAGGAACTTGAATCAGGCGCAAAAAAAAAACTGAGTGATACAGCAGAATTAAGTGACGGGACCTACAGCGCAGAGTTTAAAACCGACAGTTCCATGTTTCATGTAAATGAAGCTCTTAACGATATGGGTGAACTGACTGTCAAGGACGGCAAGATGACGATCCATATAAGTCTTGCATCTGACAGCATAGTCAATCTTTATCCGGGACTGGCAAAAGATGCACAGAAAAGCACAGCTGTTTTGCTGGAGCCCACAAAAGATGAGGTAAAGTACAGTGACGGCACGACAGAAACGGTAAACGGATTTGATGTTCCGGTACCGTATCTTGATAAAGAGTTTGATCTTGCACTCATCGGAAAGAAGGGCAAATGGTACGATCACAAAGTATCTGTTAAGAGTCCTGAAAAATAGGAAAAAATATGAACAGAATGACAGTTATCAAAAAGCACCTTTTGTTAATGCTTATATTGATCACTATCTTATCGGTAACCTCCTGTAATTCACAGGGGGTTACTTCTGTTGAAAAGCAAAATACTAAAGATGAGATCAGTACGGAAACAGAGAATGAAGACACTGCATTTGAGGTTGACATAACTCAAGAGGGCGGATCGGGAAAGGCTTTTATCAAGTCACCTGTACTTATTACAAGAACTGACGGCAAGCTGTATGCCACCTTTGTATGGAACAGCAAAAACTATGATTACATGATCGT
>JAGCXJ010000289.1 GCA_017961385.1 Lachnospiraceae bacterium | reverse complement strand
CAAGACGATACTCAATCTTACCTGCCTTAGCCTCTTCTACGGCCTTACCTGTATCAGGTGTAACCGTACCGGCCTTGGGTGTGGGCATAAGTCCGCGGGGACCGAGTACCTTACCGAGACGACCTACAACACCCATCATGTCGGGAGTTGCAACAACTACATCGAAATCAAACCATCCGTCGTTCTGAATTCTGGGGATGAGCTCGTCACCGCCAACAAAATCAGCACCGGCTGCTTCTGCCTCGTTAAGCTTTTCGCCCTTGGCAAAAACCAGAACTCTTACAGTCTTACCTGTTCCGTTGGGAAGTACAACGGCACCACGAACCTGCTGGTCTGCGTGACGTCCGTCACATCCTGTACGGATATGAGCTTCAACTGTCTCATCAAACTTAGCTGTTGCTGTCTTCTTAACAAGACCTATAGCTTCGTTTGCTTCATATAAACTTGCGCGATCTACTAATTTAGCAGCGTCGCTATATTTCTTTCCGTGTTTCATAATAAGCTACCTCCTAAATCAGTATTATTCTTCTACTTTGATACCCATGCTGCGTGCTGTGCCTGCGATCATGCTCATAGCTGCTTCGATTGATGCAGCGTTAAGATCGGGCATTTTTGTCTCTGCTATCTCGCGAAGCTTATCCTTTGAGATAGTAGCTACCTTTGTCTTGTTCGGAACACCTGAACCAGACTTGATGTTGCATGCCTTCTTAAGAAGAACTGCTGCAGGGGGAGTCTTAGTTACGAAACTAAAACTTCTGTCTGAGTAAACTGTGATAACAACAGGGATGATAACGTCACCCTTGTCTGCTGTTACTGCATTGAACTGCTTCGTGAAATCAACAATGTTTACACCATGCTGACCGAGAGCAGGACCAACCGGCGGTGCGGGTGTAGCTTTGCCGGCAGGAATCTGTAATTTGATATAACCTTCTACTTTCTTTGCCATCTTTGGCTCCTCCTATAATGATATATTGTGGTGCGGGTTATAGGTGCCCTTCCACTGTTTCAATCAGCTTATGCTGAAAGTTACCAAATAATTGATCGGGTCCCAAATTCGGGTCCATCATAACCCTGCTATGCAGGCTTATGATATTTAATAAAATCTTCTTACCTCTTCGAAGCCTATCTCGACCGGAGTCTCTCTTCCGAAGAGTTCTACATTGATGGTTGCCGTCTGCTTGTTGTAATCGATACGCTGAACAGCGCCGACTGTATCCTTCCAAGCGCCCGCAACAACGACGATCGTATCGCCTTCCTCAAAGTCGATAGTAACATTGTCAGTCTTGATGCCAAGAGGCTTCATCTCTGCCTCGGTAAGCGGTACCGGCTTGCTTCCCGGTCCTACAAAGCCTGTTACGCCATGTGTGTTACGCACAACATACCATGTCTCATCGTTCATGATCATGTTGACTAATACATAACCAGGGAACATCTTCTTCTGGACAGTCTTCTTTGAGCCGTTCTTAACCTCGACAACATCCTGCATGGGAACCTTGACTTCCAATATCGTATCGTGAAGATTACGATTCTCGATAGTCTTTTCTATATCAGCTTTAACCTTATTCTCATAGCCCGAGTATGTATGTACAACATACCACTTAGCTTCTGTCTCTGCCATACGTTCTCCTCACCAAACTATCTTATTTAACCAAGAAATTGTTTACACCGTACTTAACTGCGGCATCGATTATCGCTATGATGATACCGACAACCACAGAAGTGCATAAAACTGCTACAGATTGTTTTATGAGATCCGTCTTTTCAGGCCAAGAGATCTTTTTAAACTCAGCCTTTACGCCTTCCCAGAAGCTTATCTTCTGTTCATTATTATCAGACATATGCCGCTCCTTTCGACTTAAACGGATTACTTAGTCTCTTTGTGAAGAGTATGAGTCTTGCAGAATCTGCAGTACTTCTTTGTCTCCATACGATCGGGATGTGTCTTCTTATCCTTAGTTGTATTGTAATTACGCTGCTTGCACTCTGTGCATGCCAATGTGATCTTGGTACGCATATATATTCACCTCCGTACGCGTCTGTTTTTGCAACACAAAAAAAAGACCTACGTCTTTTGCTCAATCAATATAACATAGTAATGCACTGTACGTCAATGATTATTTTTGAAATACAGCGTATTTCTTACATAATATAGTCAAAGCATAATTTTGAGTATAAAACTCCCAGCGAAAACGTATTGCCAGTTGCTTTAAGAGAGTTAAATCTGTCTTATCTATTTAGACCTTTCGTATCGTAACCTGATACATGTTTTGTATACTGCTCGTCAGATTTTTTCTTTCCAACTTCGAGTCTGTCATGAAGAGAATCGCTTTGTCTCTTAACATTCTCTTCATATTTTTCCGCAATGAGTTCTTCGGCACTACTGTGCTTTGAAGTAGTATCATATGCAATTCTTTTGTAGATATCTTCGTTAATCAGATCTTTTATAGAGTCATAAACAGATGCGAGATCGTTATCCGTTCCAACTATTACAGCAGAAAACTTGTCATTATCCCTGGCCTTGGAGAGTACAATCTTCAAGCTTTTAGCTTTAGTATGATCCAATTCATCGCCAACCAAAAGTGTTTTAGGACGCGCGTCAGGGGTGGCAATGAAGCCCAAGGTGCAAGAACCGTCAGATGATGCAAATGTGCATAAAACGGTATTCTTTTTGAAGTTTTCCTCAACAAGACTAGAGTCTGTGAAAAGACCGGTGATAAGTGGTAGGGATTTAATTTTACGTCTTATGGAACCTTTTGAATGCTTTTCATCATGCCCGTGGGTGGTTATCTCAAAATCAGATTCGTCTAATGTTCCATCCAGACATTTATCAAAAAATGCTGTGGCTGATAACTTGGTGGAGACACCAACAAGGTGAAGATAATTGTCTTTTTCTGCCCGGACAATATAATAGGGTGCTCTTTTAAAGGCATCAGAAATAAGCAGGTAATCCCTACAAACAAAATATGAATAGTAATCACGTGCGATACTGATTGCTATATCTTTTACACGGGTTTTGAAACTTATCTGTTCTGCCATTATTAGATCATCTCCATAACACTAAAGGGGTGGATAATCCACCCCTTAGGTTTTTAGCAGTTATGCTCTGCAATGGGAACGGGTTTTAGGTCTCCGTCCCGACCGCTTGAGCCGGGTTTAACGTCTCCGCTCCGACAGATTATTGCTTTATTAAGTAACTTAATTATACCCTTGGATGAGTCAAAAATCAATAGATTTCCCACCGATTTTCGTTTTCAAAGATGTAGCATCATTTACGTATGTATCGGATTAAAAGACATTTCACATTATAGAAGATGTCTTTTTCTCGTCCCATGTCTCGAACGCTTACGAACTCGTATAAGATAGTATCTCATTGCCAAGCCTTCAAAGCTCTTGCCTCTCATTTTTGACT
>JAGCXJ010000288.1 GCA_017961385.1 Lachnospiraceae bacterium | reverse complement strand
CTTGCAGTTGTCAGTCATCCCGTCCCAGAAATGCGAAAGATCATATCCTTTTATCTGGCTTACTATGCTGCAGTTCATCGCGCCGTGTCCTACAATAAGGATATCCTTGCCCTCCTTTAGAAGAGGATATATCTTTTCGTTCAGGAATTCTCCAGTTCTTTCAAAGAGCTTTTCAAAACTCTCCGCTCCCTTATCTGCCACAAAATTGACAGGATCCTTAAAGAGAGCATTGATAGGACAGCCCGGTATATCAAAGCTTCTTTCTATTCCCTCGTATTCTCCGAAGCACATCTCCATCAGTCTGTCGTCACATACAATAGGTATATCTCTGTCATTTAAAACAATACGTGCCGTTTCCAATGCCCTTATCAGCGGTGATGAAAAGCAGATGTCAAAGTCTATCTTACTGGCTTCTATGGCCGCGATCTGAGCCATTTTTCTTCCTTCTTCGTTCAGTTTGATATCTGTCCTGCCCTGCAGCTTAAAAGCCGCATTCCAGTCGGTTTTTCCGTGTCTTAATATATAAAGCATTATATTTTACGCTTGCGCCTTCTCCTTTTTACCCTGTTTCTTTTAGGCTTGTGGCCGTGAGCGGCTCTGTATGCATTTACAGTTTCAGCGATCTTTTCATAATCTCGCTCAAACAAAAGATCGCAGATCTGAGATGTGATAATATCTTCAGGTATCTTTTGAGGTACCCTTTCACATATCTTGGCAATGACATTCTTTTTGCTAAGATAATCATACTTAGGCATGTCATTTATCTGCTGAAGCTGTGCTATCTCTGGTCTCCAGAGTATACTCAGCTTTTTTGCAAGTTCGATATTGGGATTATCTGCGGCCTGTCTCAAGATATAAAAGTCTGCCTTGCCGTCAATGTTTTCAGCGGTTATTATCCCCCAGTGAGCCGGTACATGCTCCTCTATGCTGTGTGCATGGCTCGATCCGACCACGACGATGTTTCTGTCAAAGTACTTATCATAATCCTTAACCTGTCCTGACAGTCTTGCATATGTATCGGCATCGGATTTTATCTCTATTCCGTAGAGTGCTTTTTCGGTAACCATGATCACATCGGCTCTCGAATCACCGATGTTTTTTTCTTCTATTATCCTTGTCTTGCCAAAGTTTTCTTCTAAGTATTCAAACAGTGGCTCTCTTATATCCTTATCGAGAAATGCAGTCATATCTGATCGCCCTGCCCTTCAGAGAATAGCTCGGTTTTACACCAGCCAGGTACTCGCCCTTTAAAGGACGCTTTATTATGATCTTTTTTGCATCTGTATTAAGTGCTGCATTTAACAGTCTGTCTTCTTCATCGCAGGGGCTTTCAAGCTGCTGCAGGATCTGAAACTTCTTCTTTATAAGACCGCTCTTGTTTCTTTGAGGAAACATCGGATCCAGATAAACGATATCGGGATTTATTCTGTGATCTTCCATCGCCTCTATGCTGTCTGCGACGATAAGTTCCATTCGACTTATGATTTGTGACAGCTCTTCAATAAGCGACGCCCTCTTGAGTCCGTCCTCAAGAAGCTTTGCTATCGTCTCATCCCGTTCATACATCATTACCTTAAGTCCTGCCGAAGCAAGAAGAAAAGCATCTTCTCCAAGGCCTGCTGTCGCATCAAGTACAAGAGTATCCTCGGCAAGCATTTTCTTTCCGACCGCTTTTATCAGAAGCTCGCTGTATATCCTGTTATGCGATGTCCTCTTTAGCATGTCCGTAAAATCTACTTTCAGGATCATGTTGTCCTTTGCAAGTGACAGCGCATCCTGTCCGTATTGAGTTTTATCATTTACAAGTATTACATCTTCCAATGAGAAACACGCCTCTCATAATCATCAAAAAAGTCATCCTTATACGGTCTTTTGTAGAAAACGTCCAGCAGCTTTTCCTGAAGTTTTCTGTATTCCTCATATGATATCTCGGATGAAGCTTCGCGGATATTTGTCTTTATCTCATGCCATGAAATCTGAAACTTCTCGTACCGGTCTATGTCAGGATATCCCAGCCATTCCTTAATACTTACCATGTAAGCATCATCGCTATACCTTTCACAGCCGTATCTGCCGCCCATTACGTAATATTCGATCTTATCATCTGCAAATGCTCTTCCAAGAGGAAAGAGTCTGCAAAGACCGCTTCTTACAGGATGAATAGAGCACCTTTTGTCATTAAGAAAAGGACAGCGCCCGTCCTCCACCATCTTTATGTTTGGAAGAACGACACCGTCCTGATATGATAACTCCCAGGGGCCATCCTCTGAGATCAGCAATTCAAACGTTACCGGCGCTCCTCCCGCAACTCTCATGTTCCTGCAAAACAGCCACATGTCATACGGATCCTGAACTATCGTATCGCCCATCCCGTGGCAGCAGCTGTCGCAGCCTCTGCAGTCGTTACATCCAATAGGTGCCATGTCATCATGTCCATATTTTCTGTTGTCCAAGAAGCGTTCGTCGTTTGTCATTTTTATACTTCTTCACTTTTTAACAATTCAATATAATTGTCATAATCTCTTATGTATTCTTCAGAATCATAATGCTCGCTCGCCAGTACAAGAAGTACTGAATCCGGTGAAAAATCATACATATCCTTCCACAGCATAGTATCTATGAAAAGTCCCATTTTGGGTTTGTTGAGTTCTATGATCCTGGTTTCTTTTCCGTTATCCAGCTTGACTTTGCTGGTTCCACTGACATTTATGAGAATGAATTTAGTCTTTTTATTCGCATGCTGGCCTCTGACCACCTGCGAATCAGAACCGTATATATAGAATATCCTGTTTATCAAAAACGGTACAAGATCACTCTCTCCCTCAGCGACCACCAGATTGCCTCTTTCATCGCCAAGTTCATCAAACTCTATTATCTTGTACATTTCTTCAATATTTCTCATATCATTTCCAATACTTTCTATTCTTTGCTTTTGGGTTCGTTTTCATCCAGTATCTCTTCAATTAAGAAAGGAGGTCTGTTGCTGCTGGCATCGAGTGCTCTCCATATATACTCACCCAGCATACCCAGCATGAGCATTACGACACCACTCGAAAACAGCAGAACCGTCATAAGTGAAGCCCATCCGACAGTCCTTACTCCCGAAACTATTATCTCACTGATACACATTATTATTCCGACAAATGAAGCAAGGGAAAAGATTATTCCCATTATCGACATAAGCCTTACAGGAAAATATGAGAAGCTCATCACCGAATCTACTATGAGCTTGATCTTCTTTCCCATAGTCCAGCGGCCTTTTCCTTTTTCTCTTGCCTTGCGGTTGAAATATATCTTTTCGGATTTAAATCCTACCCACAATACCTGCAGTGTCAGAGCAGAATTCTTTTCATCTAGCATCTTTAAGACCTCTATTACCTTTCGGTCCAAAAGATAGCAGTCAAATCCGCCTTCGGGCATCTCGGGATTTACGATCTTTTTCATCAGTTTATAGTACAGACTTGCAAAGATCTGATATATCTTTCCATCCTGTCTGTCTTCTCTGACAGCAAGAACGACCTTGTTTCCCTTTTTCCAGCTTTCATACATTCTAAGGATCAGCTCCGATTCCTCCTGCATAACAGCCTGCTTGGTTACATCGCAGTCTCCGGTGCAAACATTTAAGCCTGCCAAGATTGCGGAATGCTCACCGAAATTCCTTGACAGATGTACACATTTGATATGTGCCTTATCCTGCTGCCTTATCTCCTGCATTACCTGCCATGAAGAATCCTTCGATCCGTCATCGACCATGACTATCTCGTAGTCATCAAGTTTTTCCAGTACCTTTTTGCAAAGATCCTCATAAAGATCCTTAAGTGTATCTTCGTTAAAATATACCGGTATGATTATTGATAGTTTATTCATAATCCCAACATCCAAATTCTTATCATTTGCGTCTTATTCGTACGGTATCATGTCCGTAAACAGTAGCCATTGAAGTATTTACCCAGTCTGTAGGGTCTTCCTGTATCATCACTCTGTCGATTATGCATTCTCTGTCCAGATATTCGGGATCGACATCTATCACAAGATCCTTCTCATTAGAGTTTTCCACCTGATGCAGTACATTTCTCCAGTAATCCGAATAATCCTTAATGCTTCCGTTTGCAAGTCCGCTGATACACTGAACAGTCGGTATTTCCGATACCTCGATATTGCCGATTGCGACTGTACAGAAAAGGAATACTCCTATTATCGCAACCGCAAAGACACAGTCACCAGAAGGTCTTATCTTCTTAACGGCCATTGCATTTGCAACACTGCAAAGGAATATCATTGTCCAGATAACGATCATAAGATCGAGCATCTCCATGCCTCTTGAAGCCATGTATGCTCGGCCGTATCCGTAGCAGACCGGGAAGGTGGATCCCAGTATACATGCGATTCCCGCAAATGCCGTTATGAAAGGATTTAACTCTATTATATTTCTGCCTTCCTTAATGATGAATATCATCAGGATAAACATTATCAGAAATACATAAGGCAGATATGTCTGTGTACATATTCTTCTTATTTCCTTATATACGCACACAAGGGTATATGCTACACCTTGAACGAGCGAAACCGATACGTATCCGTCCTTTCTTACCCTGTGACCCGGAGCTGCGACATTTACGATAGTGGATATGAAAATAGCTGCAAACAGTATTGCTGCTTTTATCCATTCCTTTTTCCTGTAGACTGCCCATATGAGCAAGAGCAATATTACCCAGCAAAGTATCGCAGAAACATGTAGTGTTCCGCCTGCGCCTATCACTTCAAAAAGACACGCTACGACAATAATCGCGGTTTCCTTCTTTTTATTCTTGTTCTCAGTCTTTTTACTGATCAGATCATAGACCATGAACAGTCCCAGACATCCCAGCAGCAACTGAAGAGTATAGTACATATATCCCGTATACCAGCCGAGCGTCTCTCTCATAAATCTGCAGTTCATCGAAAGGATGAGTCCTGCAAGTGATAAGTAGTTTTTATACTTCTTATCGATATCAAAAAACGACAGGCATCTGTATATGATATATGTCCACCCTATAACAAACCCTATGAAGCATATGATATTCATAAAATATACTGTTGAATCCGAGTTTCCGATAACGATCGGGTTTAACATCGAATATATGAATATTCCCGAATAATTGCCTTCCCATACCATATAGTCATTTGCTACACGCTTGCACAGTGTCAGCAGGGAATATCCTCCCTGATTGACTATTCCGTATGCACATGCAAATTCATCGTTTCTTGGAAGGGTATAGAATATTACTCCCATATAGGGCAGCAAAAACAATAAAGCTGTAATGACAGCAATACAATTGCCAAATCTTATCTTTTTCAAAAGTACGTCCTCAAAAATGTCTAACTAATATATTTTATCATAACTAAAGGATTATTAGAATGCATTTATTGCATCTATAACGTAATCCTGTTCCTCTCTTGTCATTCCGTTATACAGAGGTATTGAAAGAACCGAGTTTGCATATTCCTCTGTTATGGGCAGATCCCCCGGCTTCATGTTCAGATAGCTGTATGCCTCTGAAAGGTGAGGCGGTATCGGATAATGAATGATCGTTCCTATATTCTTTTCATTAAGATAATCCATGAGATTATCTCTGTAAGGAGTTTTTATTACAAACTGATGCCATATATGAGT
>JAGCXJ010000287.1 GCA_017961385.1 Lachnospiraceae bacterium | reverse complement strand
TAATGGCACATTAGCAATTGCCTTTGGATCCAGAGGACGTGGCGGTGCCCGAAGCGCAGTTGCTCATTATGAGCCGGCAAGAGAAGTTATCAACCTGACAAAAATGAAGGGTGCAGGTTCATTGGGACATGAGTGGATTCATGCTATGGATCATGCAGTAGCCTCTCATTTTGCTGGCAACTCAATGAATCTAGCGACCAAAGCAGTATATTCGGTAAGAAAAGAAGTCCCGGAAGAGTTCTTTAAGGTCATGGAGACGATCAAAAGCTGCAAGCACTACATTGCGGCAGCCGAAGAGCTGGATAAGCAATATGGTGCAGACTCGCAAGGATATTGGGCTTCTGACAGTGAACTTCTTGCACGTGCAGGAGCTTGCTGGATCCGAGACAGGTTAGGAGCTTTAGGTATTAAGAATGATTACCTTGTTGGTCATTCTGAAGGTCAGCAAATATCGCCTCACGGAGAAGAACGTGAACGGATTAATCTGGCGTTTAATAACTGGCTTGATAAAGCCAAAGAGATAGGCTTTTTTAGTCCTGAGTACCTTCTTCCTAAACGCGAGCAGGATATGACTATCAACCTTGATATGCCTGTTTCTGATGAACCCGATAGGGTATATGATCCGTCGATCACTTACACGCAATTATCACTTTTTGATCTTCCTGAGATTACCACTCCGGAAGTATCTGAAGATGAAGTTGAAATATAAATCATATACTTAAGTATATAGAAAGGAGGCTAATATGGCAGAGAAAGCGGACTACATCATTAATGATATTGCCGGCGGTGTTCTTGTAGAATCAGTGCCCGAAGACAAAACATCTAATGAAAGGCAGAAGGCGTATGCTGAAAAGCTCGCCGCTGAACCTGATCAGAAGGAATCATAAATATACCGTTCTGATCTATCACATTCAAGCCCCGGCAGGAACCGGGGTATTATTATGCAATCAAAAGGAGTTTACACATGAATTACGAAGAATTTAAGAAAAATCTTATGTCAGCAATCGAAGAAGAACTTGAAGCACAGGGTATAGAAGGAATCACTCTCAAGAATGAGGAGATCATGTCACCCGATGGTATGACAGACCGATTGATGGTTGGTATTCCTGGTTCCAATATCTCTATGGCGTACAGACTCCAGGAAATCTACAACGATTATGATGGAGATATTGAATCTAAAGCTGAAAACCTTGTTGAATCCATCAAAGAAAATCTTAAGGTCACGGAAAAAGAAAAGGATGTTAAGAGTTATATCACCGATTTTGACCGAGCTAAAGAGAATCTGGTTTTCAGACTCATTCCTGGTGACTCTCCTGTTCTCAGCGATACTCCATATAAACCGTTCACAGACAAAATGGCTCTTGTTGTAAATCTTCAGCTTGATAGTTTTTCTGATGATCATGGAAGAGCTTGTGTCATGGTAAGTGACGCACTAATGAATCTGTACGGGATCAGTAAGGATGAACTTTTTGAGATCGCCCAGGAAAACTCTTTGAAGAAGGAGCCGATAAAGATTAACACGCTCAACAGTATGGTCGCAATGATGATGGATGATCCTGAGTTTGAAGCACCTGCTAATGCGCCCACTGTATTAGTGGTATCAAATGAATCCGGCTTCCACGGAGCTGCTGTAATTGGTTATCCTGACACTCTGGATCAGATCAAAGAGAAGGTGGGTGGAGACTTTTATTTGATACCTTCGTCAGTACATGAGTTCCTGATTATGAAGGATGATGGCACCATCAATCCCAACACTCTCAACAGTATGGTCCGCGATGTAAATACGAATGTCCTTAATCCCAGAGACATTCTTGCAGATGAATGTTTTCACTACGATTCCAAGAACCAGCTTCTCGAAACTGGCTTAGATTATAAGGAGAGAACAACAAACATCGATGTCGAGGAAGATATTGATGAGGATCTGGACGAAGATTGTGATATCTGATTATATTAGGCAGCCCTCACAAGGGGGCTGCCTTTATATCACTTAGCCCCGGCAGGAACCGGGGTTTTATTATGCACTGAAAGGAGAAGAGCATGTTAACCCTAAGTCAGTTTGCCAATATAATAGAGACGCAAATTAAAGATCAGGTGATCCCTGTTCTTGATAATGTTCAAATTAAGCAATCCCAATACAATAAGTCTAATGGACCGGTAGTTGGACTTATGGTCAGTAATCCCAAAGTGCCTGGCGTAACAATGGCCTTTGATCTGTCAGATGCTTATAACAGATATATTTTTGCAGAAACAGATGCCCAACATGACTTTATCATTGATATTGTTGCACAGATGCGAATGAACATCCTTAACAATTTCCAAGAATTGTCCAAAAAGGCTGAAGCTACTGCAAAGGTGCTAGATTATAAATGGGTTAAGAAACATCTAACACTGAGGCTATTGCCAGATTATTCCCCTTATGCCAGTGATTCGCCAGCTAAGGTGATTGGCGGAGATATGATGCTAGTAGCACAAGTTAGATTCAACGAGCATGAAACAACTGTTATTAGCAATAAGCTGCTTGAAGAATACGGAATTACCAAAGACCAATTGTTTGAGGATGCCATTGCAAATGCATTGGATAAGGAGCCTGCTGTTATACAGAGTTTAGGAGATATTGTTGGAGAAAAAACACCGTTCCCGACATATATAGTAACTAACAATCTAACCGGTAACCTCGGAGCTGCTGCGATTGCATATCCGAATGTGTTAGATGAGGTTGCATCCAAAATTGGCGGTAACTTCTATTTGATTCCTACATCAATACATGAGTGTATGGCTGTTCCGACTGAACACGCAGATCCGGAAGAGCTTAATAACATTATTGATGAAGCTAACTGTTCTCTTCGTCCAGGAGAGATTCTATCAACACACTGTTATTTCTATGATGCAGTTGAAAAGTCTCTTACTAATCCTATCAATCGAGATCCAAGACATGAAATCTATAACTTTGATTATCCTGACGATGAGCTGGAAGATGATATTGATGAAGATATCGATGATGACATCGATCTATAACAGAAAGGAGCTTTCTTATGAGAATACTTGTTATCAAACATGGTAAAGCTCCGTATTCGCAAGATATAGATAATACTCTGGAAAACCTTCAAGAGTTAGTTGATGGATATATACAGGTTACATATCCGTTTAATGACTCTGCTGCGCTTATGTTCAATGAAGAAGGTAAACTAAAGCTTGACCAATGCCCCCCCAACAGAGTCTTACTTGACGATTATGGAAAAGTTCAGGAAGTTATCTGTGGAACGATGGTTATAGTCGGTATATCGGATATAGACGGGGAGATAACATCATTAACTGATGAGCAAATGGAACATTATGCCGATATGTTCCATTATCCTAACGAGTTCTTTTTGCGTCCAGACGGAAACATAGGATATAGAGAAATAGAACCTGAATCACTTGAAGAAGACATAGAAATAGGAGAGTAGT
>JAGCXJ010000023.1 GCA_017961385.1 Lachnospiraceae bacterium | reverse complement strand
TTTGTAAACAATAATGGCAGATTCATATTATCCGACCTTAAGGAAAGTGATTATACATTTTCGGGAGTAGTTGAAATCCCAGAAGCAGGAGAATCCTTTGAAGTTACTATTACTGGTACAGGGGTTAATTGCATAGGTGAAACAAAAGGCACAGTCTACGTTCCAAACCTTGATATTTTATTTAACGGTAGTGCACAGAGTGCCGAACCGTATATTGATAAAGTGACCTTATCGGCTGAAGGTTACAACCTTTCATTGGATCCTAATGGTGTATACAGCGAAACGCTAGTCATAAGTGAAAAAGGTACAAAAGATTATACAGTATATTGCCAAGATAAAACTGATACATCTGTAATAATCAAAAAGACTGTTAAAAACCTGACTATAGAAGAATCGACAACGAGTATTACAGTTGGAGATTATAGTTCCAATAAGATCGCGGCATCTGAAGATGTTGCATATTATACAAATGAAGCAAAAGAGATAATCATAAAATCGACCAAGAATGATCCTGGTGTTAGTAAAATAGAATATGCGACATCAGATGAAATGTACTATTCAATCTCTGATATTGAAGGTGCTGTTGTTGATGAGAATATGAAATGGAAGCCTTACAATGATACAGGAAGACCTACAATACCCCAAAACAAAGCTTTTTATGTCTATGCTCGTATCACTTATACAGATGGTAGTTATGAATACATTTCAACGGCAAAGATCATACATGATACAACTCCACCGGAGATAACAAGTGCAATACTTACTGCAAAAGAGAAAGAAGATTCGGATGATAATATCCTTGTAGTTTTAGGTAAAGATAGTCTTATTGGAATCGATACGTTCTACATGCTGTATGAGGAGAAGACCGAAGATTCAAAGATCCCCAAAGCTAAAGATGTAGTTAAGGATGGCAAAGGAAGCGGTGTAGAAACCAGGAATAAAGAGGATGCGGGAGCATCATACACGTTATCTGATCTAGATACGGATAAAACATATATATTCCATATCGTAGCTGTAGATAAACTTGGAAATCTGAGTGAAGTAAAGACGATCGAGTCTAAAGGAAAAGCTAAATCGGCAAGTAGCAGTTCTGACAATAGCAGTTCTGAACAAGCATCGAAACTCCAACCGGCACCTAACGGGATAGCAGGTTCGGGAGATGCTAAGCCTCCTAAAACAGGAACTACTGGTATACCTCAAAAGACTCAAGACAGTGAAACGAAATCTCCTCTTGATCGAGAGATAAACCGAACTCCATATATCAGTGATGCAACAGGAGATACAAAGATAGGTCTGGCTGCAACAGGCGGCTGGGACAAGATAAACAATGAAGTAAAGAATGCGGATGCAGGCGGAAGCATTGATGTTGAGATGAGTGGTTTCAGCGTTGTTCCAGATAAGATATTTAAGACACTTATGGGCAAGGATCTGAAAGTTAAATTCCTTTCGCCTGAAGAAGTTGAATGGATCGTCAACGGAAAGGATATCGAGACTGCAAAGAACAGCGATATCGATATGGGAGTACGTATCGGTGCCCGCAATATCCCTACAGATATGCTGGATGCCATAACAGGTGTTTATCCTCATACGGAGATAGAGCTTAAACATGACGGAGAATTTGGATTCAGTGGTATCCTAAGAATACCCCTTGGTAAGTCAAATGCAGGTTTGTATGCATATCTTTACTACTATAATACAAAGACCAAGGAGATGGAACTCATACAGTCTACGCAGATAACATCTACCGGATATGCAGAGTTTTCACTTGTTCATGCTTCGGATTATTCGATCGTAATAAGATCGGAAGAGATGCTTACAACAGGCTCTGATAAGAACAATACGGCTTTAGCATTGACGCAAGCATCAGAAAACAAAAATGCACATTCAGTGCTCAGACTTACTGATTTTGCAGGAAGCCGTGCTTCAGTCAGAATGTGGCTGTTCTTAATAGCAATCATAAGTGCGGTAATGTGTGGACTGATTCTTTATATGCCGGGACTTAAGACAGAAGATTCTGTGGAATAGATAGAAGAGAAGTGAAGGATGAAGGAAATAACTTTACAAGCTAAGATGGATAATCTGAATCCTGTTATCGATATGATAGAAAAGGAACTGGAGAGATTCAGCTGTCCTATGGAGGTGCTGACTCAGATCAGTATTGCTTGCGAAGAGATATTTGTTAATATTGCATGCTACGGATATACGCCAGATGAAGGAGATGCTGTGGTAAGCATCGATATAACAGGAAATTCTCCTAAGAGATGTGTAATTATATTTGACGACAGTGGACATCAGTTTAATCCGCTTGAGAAACCTGATCCCGATGTGACTCTTGCAGCTGTAGAAAGACCGATAGGTGGATTGGGTATATATATGGTGAAGAATACTATGGATGATGTATCTTATGAATACATCAATGGTCATAATATTTTAACCATAACCAAAAGTTTTAATTGATATTTGATGTTATTGGGCTACACTTGTGTGTGGCCCATATTATATAACAAGATAGATATATTTTTGTTACTCTATTGTGATAAAATTATAATGATGATTCTTAAATAAACGTGGAGAAAACAAATGTATTATGCAAGTTTTGGAATACTGGCTGTAATCCATCATCTGATTATCAATCACGATATTTTAAAAAATTGTAAAAAACTATCAAAAGATGATTCCCGATATCGTTACAGATTGTTTTTGATCTCAGTTCTAGTGTTTTATATTGCGGATCTGTCATGGGGATTTTTTACTGAATCTGATTATAGATTATTAGCATATGTTGATACTATGCTGTTTTTTGCGTCAATGGCTTTCTCCGTTCTGTTTTGGACAAGATTTGTTGTGGCTTTTCTGGGGAAACGAAGCTTTAATGCAATAAGTCTTTTAACCGCAGGATGGTTCATTTTTGGCTATGTAATACTGAATTTATTCATTAATCTATTTAAGCCTATCATTTTCACATTTACAGAGGACATGGAATATGTTCCCGTTTCGGGAAGATATGTTCTTTTGGTCGCTCAGTTCATAATGTATATCATAAGTTCTATTTATTCTCTTTTTGCAACGTATAAATCAGAAGGCTTGGACAAGATACATTACAGGGCTGTATTTCAGACTTGTGGTGTAATGGCTATATTCATTGCACTTCAGTCTTTTTATCCCTTAATACCTTTTTATACGATTGGCTGTATTATAGCCAACTGCGTTATGCACATTTTTGTTGATGAAGACGAAAAGATAGAACAGATCCAGGAAAAGGAAAAAGCGGAAAAGGAAAAAGAGATCTATAATCATATCTCAAATTCACTGGCAGAAGATTATGAAGTTATCTACTATATCGATATTGATTCGGGAGAGTATAAGGAAATATCAAAGAGTCAATCATATATATCATTGGATGTAAGATCAACTTTTGAGGATTTTTATAGCGATACCATAGATAATATACTTAGATATGTTCATCCGGATGATCGTGATTTTGCCCTTAGCATGTATTATAAGGATACTATGCTCAAAAATCTAAAAGACAGGAAATCCTATGCATATAAATACAGGATAATGATAGGTAATGAAGCCAGATACTTTAGATTTGTTGTAATGCTTGCAGAAGATGAGAAGCATTTTGTCTTATGTATTAAGGATATACATGATACAATTACAGCCGAAACAGCAATGCTTGAAAGTCAGAAAGCAAGTATCACATTCAGTCAGATCGCTGAAAGTCTCGCTTCCAATTATGATGCGATTTTTTATGTGAATGCCAATAACGGAGAGTATGTAGGATTTGACTCAAATAATGTATTTGGTGAATTAAAAGTAAATCAGTCAGGAGATGATTTCTTTAAAACATCCAAAGAGAATGCATCAATCCTTATTCATCCGCAAGACAGGGAAAGACTCCTTAGGATCTTTGATAATGACTATATGATCTCTGTGTTAGAGGATAAGAAACTGTTCAGTATTGAATATAGGTTGATAATAGATGATAAAGTACAACATAACAGATTGTCTGCCAGAAAATCCAGGGATGACGTACATTTGATAATCGGTATTGAGAATATTGATGAAGAAGTAAAGAAAGAAAAAGAACATCTTTTGGCTCTGAATACAGAAAAAGAGAATGCAAGAAGAGATGAACTGACAGGAACCAGAAATAAAACAGCATTCGCTGAACTTGAAAAGTCTATTCAGGAAAGGCTTGATAAAGGTATGGATAACCTGCCGTTTGCTTAAGTAGTCTGCGATATTAATGATCTAAAGACGATCAACGATTCAAAAGGACA
>JAGCXJ010000286.1 GCA_017961385.1 Lachnospiraceae bacterium | reverse complement strand
GGGCATAGCGAGAGGCAGCCGCGTACATACAAAGAACTTCGCGCATGAATTTGCCGATTACCTTATAACGCTAAGAAAGAATGTCTCTAGAGGCGTGCTCGCAGACATCGAAAAAGAGATAAGCGAGAACTATTCTCAGAACCTGACTTTAAGAGAACTGTCACAGAAGTACTATGTCAACAGTTCATATCTTGGACAGATATTCAAGAAGAAGTACGGCATGAGCTTTAAGGACTATCTGAGCAACTACAGGGTCCAGGTCGCAGCCTCGCTGCTTTTAAAGAGCGACATGAAGATAGCGCAGATAGCGGAAGAAGTGGGATACAAGGATACCGATTACTTCATCAACAGATTCATCGCCTTAAAAGGGTGTACCCCGAGTAAATACAGGAAGAATTTTAACATCTAGAATTTGTCCGTGTTTTATATAGAGTTTCTCTGTTTCATTTTGTGCCCGATAACATTAAACTTATAATTGTCATAAAAAATCTATTTTTTATAGGGAGGACAAAAATGAGATTGAAAAAGATCACAGCATTATTGCTTGGTACAGCTCTCACAGCTTCTATGCTTGCAGGCTGCGGCAACGATGCACCAGCTGACACATCAACAGATGCACCTGCTACAGATACTACTGTAGTTGCAGATGCAGGCGATGACACAACAGAAGCTCCTGCTGCAGAAGAGAAGGAGTACTCTGAAGATGAGATCACAGATTTCACAATGTTCATCGGCATGCCTGGTTCTGAGATCAACGATGGCAACGAGATTCAGGAGATCATCGCTAAGAAGACAGGCGTAAGAGTTAAAGAGACATGGTTGACAGGTCAGACAACAGAAGAAGCTGTTGGTACTATCCTTGCTTCAGGCGACCTTCCGGATTTCATCAACGGTGGTGACGCTTCTAAGCAGCTTTACGAAGCAGACGTACTCGTTCCTTGGGATGAGTATATTGAGAAGTATCCTAATATCAAGGAATTCTTCACAGATGCTGAGTGGGATATGTTCCGTATGGACGATGGTAAGATCTACTGGGCTAACCCCTTCACAAACTCATACGGTGAGAACAGAGAGACAGGTCATAACGACGAAGCTTTCTGGGTACAGTGCCGTGTTCTTGAGTGGGCTGGCTATCCGAAGATCGAGACTCTTGACGAGTACTTCGACGTATTAGAGAAGTTCTACGCTGAGAATCCTACATTCGAAGGCAATCCTGTAATTCCTTACACAATCCTTTGCGAAGACTGGAGATATTTCTGTCTTGAGAACGCACCTGAGTTCCTTGACGGTTATCCGAACGACGGTTCAGTTATCGTTGACGTTGATAACATGAAGATCGTTGACTACAATACAAATCCTACAGCTAAGATGTACTTCAACAAGCTTAATGAAGAGTACAACAAGGGCATGATCGATAAGGAGTTCGCTACTCAGACATATGATGAGTACATCGCTAAGCTTTCTACTGGTTGCGTACTTGGTATGTGTGACCAGAACTGGGATTTCAACTACACAATCCAGGATGTATTCAAGCAGCAGGGTCTTGATGAAAAGGGATGTAACTATGTACCGCTTGGTCTTACAGCTGAAAAGGGCATGGAGAACCAGTGGCATGCATACGGCGATACACTTAACAACTCTTCAGGTCTTGCAGTAACAACAAGCTGTGAAGATCCTGACAAGGCATTCCAGTTCATTTCTGATCTTCTTGATCAGGATATCCATGATCTTCGTTACTGGGGTGTTGAAGGCGTTGACTACTTAGTAGATGACGACGGAATGTACTACAGAACACCTGAAATGAGATCACAGGCAGCTGATACAGCTTATCAGGCTTCTCACGTTTGCCAGTACTCTTACTTCCTTCAGTGGCTTGGAACAAGCAAAGACGGAAAGAACGCAATGCAGCCTCAGCAGCAGACATCTGAGTTCTTCGCAGGTCTTGCAGAGCCTCTTAAGAAGACATTCGAAGCATATGGTGCAGAGAACTATCCTGATATGATCGGTTCAAAGGTTTGCGAACTTGGTATCTGGTATCCTATGTACTCTTACTCAAATGCTATGACAACAGAAACACCTGGTGGTGTAGCATGGACAAAGATGGGCGAGACAAAGCATAAATGGCTTCCTAAGGTAGTTATGTCTTCTAACTTCGATTCAGAGTGGGAGAACTACATGAAGGCATACAATGATTGTAAGCCTGAAGACTTCCTTGCAGAGATGCAGGAAGAGCTCGAGAGAAGAGCAGCTACAGCTAAGTAATCCTTTTGGGATATTAGTTGAAAATATGATGTTATAAGTAACCGGCCGTGGTTGCCGAATTGCAACCACGGCTGTCTTACTGATAAAGCTATCAATACTAAATATCATTATGTGCGGAGGAAAACATGGCACGCAGAAAGAAAGAGAAGGAAGTTAATATAACTCCCAGGATTACCAGAAAAGAGTTAAAGCGCCAGAGAGTGCTACTTATATGGGCAGCCGTATTCGTTGTATATGGCTTCGTATTCTGTTACTTGCCTTTGGGTGGATGGTTGATGGCTTTCCAGAATTACAAACCCAAAACAGGCATACTTCACAGCAAATTTGTAGGACTTGATAAGTTCAAAGTCCTTTTCTCAGATCCACAGTTCTTCAGGGTATTCAGAAATACTCTGGCAATGGGAACATTAAATCTAGTCACAACATTTATCATGGCTATCCTTTTTGCCATCTTGTTAAATGAAATCCGTGGAAACCTTATGAAAAAAACTGTGCAGACGATATCTTATCTGCCTCACTTCCTGTCATGGATCATCGTTACGGGTATTTTGCACGATGCTATGTCATCTTCAGGTACGATCAATGAGATATTGTTAAACCTGCACGTTGTAGATACATATATTCCGTTCTTCTCAATAGAGAAATACTTCTGGCCGATAGTCGCATTTGCGAACTGCTGGAAGGAAACAGGATGGAATGCTATCGTATATCTCGCAGCTATAACATCAATCGACCCCAGCCTTTATGAGGCGGCTTCGATCGACGGCGGCGGCAGATGGGCAAAGATCAAATATATAACATTACCGAGTATCAGACCTACGATCATGATACTGTTGCTTATAAATATAGGTAACGTTATCAATGCCGGTTTTGAAATCCAGTACTTGCTTGGTAACCCGTTGATAATTGAAGTATCAGAAACAATTGATATTTACGTTTTGAGATGGGGTATCAGCCAGATGGACTGGTCACTGGGTACCGCAGCGGGTATTTTCAAGAGCTTGATATCAATCGTATTGATATTCACCGGAAACTCACTTGCCAAGGCATTTGGTGAAGAAAGATTATTCTAGGAGAAAGGTTATGGCTAAGAAAAAGAAAGAAGAAGAATATTACAGACCCAAGAAAAGAAAACTTACTACATGGGACAAGATATTCTATACCGGTAACTTCATATTTATGTTTGCCTTTGTTGTCATAACGCTTTATCCTATTTTGAACACACTGGCAATATCATTCAATGACGGTATAGATGCCGTAAGAGGAGGAATCCATCTCTGGCCCAGAGTATTTTCAATTAAAAACTACCAGACTGTTTTAGGTATTCAGGGATTCAGATCAGGTGCGATAGTTACAGTATTAAGAACGATCATAGGAACGCTTACATCGCTTGTTGCGAATGCGCTTCTTGCATTCATCGTAAGCCGAAAGAGATTCCTGTTCAAATCTCAGCTGTCAGCATTCTGGGTAATCACGATGTATGTAAACGGCGGTCTTATCCCGACATTCATACTGTTTAAGTTTTTACATTTAACAAACAGCTTCTGGGTATACGTAGTTCCCGGTATGGTATCTGCTTTCAACGTACTTGTTATGCGTACATACATGCAGGGAATCCCGGATTCGCTTGAAGAGTCTGCACAGCTTGACGGTGCAGGATATATGACAGTATTCGTTAAGATCATATCTCCTCTGTGTAAACCCGTTTATGCTACAATAGCACTTTTCGTTGCTGTTTATCAGTGGAATGCATGGTTTGATGCCATGATCTACAACAGACTTAATGTAAAGTATACAACACTTCAGTACGAATTGATGAAACTGCTCAATTCCGTTATGCAGCAGAGCGGTAGTGCAGCTGATGCGGCAGCTACCCAGGGACAGGCTGTATCACCTCAGTCAGTACGAAGTGCAGCTACGATAATCACCATCGTTCCTATCGTTTGTCTCTATCCTTTCCTTCAGAGATATTTCGTAACAGGTCTTACGATCGGTGGCGTAAAAGAATAAGAAAAAATTTATGGGGCGTGCCGTGCACGCCTCTTTTTTTGTCGTGACAAAAGTACCAAAAAGGTATATCCTATATGTAAGGGCCAGTAAAGGTCTCGACGGGGTTTTTGAAACCGGAGAAGCAAGCCGTTGCAACACGTTAATTGCAAACCTAAAATTAAACGCTAACGAAAATTTAGCTCTCGCTGCCTAATCTGGCAGCTGTTCTTACCGGTGCACTCACACATCGGCTAAGAGCATCGACTATGTGAGAAACGACGTATGCAAAGCTTTGAG
>JAGCXJ010000285.1 GCA_017961385.1 Lachnospiraceae bacterium | reverse complement strand
GCTATAGGTATCGGAATTAAGCTGGTTGTCTATTTCAAAGGCAAGAATGCCAAGAAGTATCGCAAAGGAAGGGAATACGGTTCTGCTGAGTTGGGTGGAGAGAAGGAAATCGAACCTTTCATTGACAGGAAGGATCCGGACAACAACCTGATATTCACGCAGACCGAGCAGATGAGTCTGGAAGGACGCATGCCATCGCCCCTATATAACAGGAACAAGAATGTTCTGGTTATCGGTGGTTCAGGTTCCGGAAAGACGAGATTCTACGCAAAACCCAACCTGATGCAGCTTAATTGCTCGTATGTATTTACAGATCCGAAAGGCACAGTCCTGGAAGAATGCGGATATATGCTTAAGAAGCACGGATACAGGATCAAAGTGCTCAATACGATCAACTTTTCAAAGAGTATGAAGTACAACCCGTTTGCCTATATTAAAAAGGAAACAGATATCATGAAGGTGACGGATGCGCTCATTGAAGGAACGACAACGACCAAATCAACATCACAGGATCCGTTCTGGCTGGATGCAGAAAGACTTCTTTATAATGCGCTGATCGGCTATATCATGGCGGTCGGTACAGAATCGGAGAGGAACTTCAGCACATTGCTTGATATGGTAAATGCGATGGAGATAAGGGAGGATGACGACAACTTCAAGAATGCGGTAGATTTCATGTTCGATGAGCTTCAGGAGAAAGATCCTGAGAATTATGCGGTGCTGCAATGGGTTAAATTCAAGCAGGCAGCTGGAAAAACGGCCAAATCCATCATGATTACGGTCGGAGCCAGGCTTGCGCGGTTCGACATCAAAGCAGTACGCGAAGTCATGGAAACGGATGAAATGGGACTTGATGAGCTGGGAGAAGAGAAGACGGCATTGTTTATCATTACTTCTGATACGACCAGGACATTCAACTTCATGGCGACCATATTATATACGCAGCTGTTCAACCTTTTATGCGAGAAAGCAGACAATGAGTAC
Source organism: Lachnospiraceae bacterium (assembly GCA_017961385.1). Lineage (GTDB taxonomy): Bacteria > Bacillota > Clostridia > Lachnospirales > Lachnospiraceae > Colinaster. Next base: position 1,893 of record JAGCXJ010000285.1, on the reverse strand, counting down.
GGAGGCAGGCTCCCGATCCATGTGCATTGCATAATGGATGAGTTTGCAAACCTGGGAAGGATACCCGACTGGGAGATCCTGATCAGTACGATCCGAAGCCGTGAGATATCGGCATCGATCATATTACAGAGTTTAGCGCAGCTTAAGTCCATATATGACAAGCAGGCAGATGTTATCTCAGATAACTGTGACAGCCTGCTGTTTTTGGGCGGTAAAGGACGCGATACTCTTAAGGAGATATCGGAACTGCTCGGCAAGGAGACGATCGACATATACAATACATCCGATACGAGGGGCAACAATCCGTCATATGGTATGAACTACCAGAAGATAGGGCGCGAACTGTTCACTCCGGATGAACTGGCGAGACTCCCCGGTGATAAGTGCATCCTGCAGATCAAGGGTGTGAAGCCGTTTTATTCGAGCAAGTATGATATCACCAAGCACAAGAGATATAAGTACTTATCAGATGCCAATCCGAATCTTAAGTATGACATAGCAAGGGAGATTTCGACGAGAGCCGTGTTGTCAAAGGATGAGGAATGCGAGATCGTAGACATGGGTGACATGGAAGCGTAAGACAACTGAATAAAGAACCGGGCAAAAGGCTCGTGGGAGTGATCCTGCGGGCCTTTCTTTATGCCCTGAACATACAGCGAAAGGAGCAGAAAACACATGAAAACAAACATAAGAAAAACGGAGGAAAAATCAAAATGGCATTTTTTAATTCAGCAGTTACTACATTACAGACACTTGTTGTTGCAATCGGCGCCGGTCTTGGCGTCTGGGGGATCGTAAACCTTCTTGAAGGTTATGGTTCCGACAATCCCGGTGCTAAGTCACAGGGAATCAAGCAGTTAATGGCTGGCGGTGGCATCGTTTTGATCGGAACTAACCTTGTTCCGTTACTTTCAGGCCTGTTCTGATAAATGGACAAGATCATTGAGTCAATCACCGAATGGCTGAAAGAGTTTTTCATAGGAGCGATACAGACTAACCTCTCCACGATGTTCAATGATGTCAACACAAAGGTCGGCACCATTGCAGGAGAGGTCGGTCAGACTCCCCAGGGATGGAACGCCAGTATCTTTAACATGATCAAGAATCTGTCGGATAACGTGATCCTACCCATTGCGGGGATAATCATAACGTATGTCCTGTGCTATGAGCTGATACACATGGTAATGGAGAAGAATCACGGGAATGATATGGAGTTCTGGGAGTTCTTCGTATATTTCGTAAAGATGTGGATCGCTGTCTGGATACTGTCGCATACATTTGATATCACAATGGCGGTATTTGACATCGGACAGCATATCGTAAGCTCTGCATCCGGGGTGATCTCATCATCCTCGGCGATAGATGCTTCATCAGTCATAGCGCAGATGACAGCAAGTATGGATTCTATGGAACTATCGGAATTACTGCTTTTGATGGTTGAGACATGGATAGTCGGTTTCGGTATGAAGATATTATCCGTCCTGATCACCGTCATTTTATATGGGCGAATGATAGAGATCTATCTCTACTGCAGTGTTGCACCTATTCCATTTGCAACAGTATGTAACAGAGAGTGGGGAACTATCGGAACCAATTACTTTAAGGGCCTGTTTGCTTTGGCATTCCAGGGCTTTTTCATTATGGTATGCGTCGGGATCTATGCAGTGCTAATCAACTCGATGACAATATCGAGCGATGTTCATATGGCACTGTTTTCCATCATGGCATACACGATCGTATGATGTTTCTCACTGTTCCATACCGGAACACTGAGTAAGTCTGTATTTAACGCGCATTAAGGAGGAAAAAGATGTTTTATATACCAATACAGAAGGACTTTTCGAAAGTCGAAAACAAGGTTGCCCTGGGGCTTACAAAGAGGCAGCTCACGTG
>JAGCXJ010000284.1 GCA_017961385.1 Lachnospiraceae bacterium | reverse complement strand
TATCGAGTATCTCCAGAAGGGTGACGAAGGTGTTACACACAACGTTCTTCCTGACGGCGCTATCGAGATAATCGCAGCTGAAGGCGATGCTATAATGAACTCTGGTCAGAACATTGATATGACTATCACATGTAACGGTCTTCACTTCGCAGATGAGAACCTTACAAATCTTTCAATGGCTCACAGCTATGCAAGCGTAGATCCTGCAGACGTTGAGAATGCTATCAACCTTGCAATGGTTAATCCGAGAATTGAGAAGAACGTAAAGGTTGCTCCTATCACAGCTGAAGAAGGTATGGGCGAAGCTCTTTCTTCTAAGAGAGACGAAGTTTACGATACATCAGTTGTTGCTCCTGCAGATTCATTCGATGCTACATGGGATGCTGCTATGAATGATTACCTTTCAGCAGGCGGACAGGCTATCATTGATGAGCGTACATCAGCTTGGGAAGCTGTATACGGAAGCTCAACAAGCCTTGAGTAATACAAGATTAATAGTGATTTGAAGTATATTTAAATACGGGCGCTCCATCCCTGATGGAGCGCTCTATTTAAAGAATGTTGCCTTGATCCATTCAAAAGATGTTCAGATGTATGGACGTATTTTGAATGAGTCAATCTAACTCGGATTAGGAAAGAGGATACTAAGCATGGAAATGACATTCAGATGGTTTGGAACCGGATTTGATACAGTCACACTCAAGCAGATAAGACAGATCCCGGGAGTTACAGGAGTCATAACCACACTGTATGATACTACACCCGGAGAGGTGTGGAGTCAGGAAAAGATTCATGCTCTGAAAAAAGAGGTTGAAGAGGCCGGACTTCATATAGCAGGTATCGAATCGGTAAATATCCACGATTCCATCAAGATAGGAAGCCCTGACAGGGACCAGTATATAGATAACTATATCGAGACCTTAAGAAATCTGGGCAAAGAGGATATAAAGCTTGTATGCTATAATTTCATGCCCGTATTTGACTGGACAAGGACTGAGCTTGCAAGAAAGCGTCCTGATGGATCAACGGTGCTGGCATACAGCCAGGCAGCCATAGACGCACTTGATCCCGAGTCGATGTTTGATTCTATAAGCAAGGATGCAAACGGAGCGATACTTCCGGGATGGGAGCCTGAGAGAATGGCGCTCATTAAGGAGCTTTTTGAAAAGTACAAAGGTGTAGATGAAGAAAAGCTGTTTGAGAATCTTAAGTATTTCCTCGAAAGGATCATGCCCGTATGTGACGAGTATAATATAAACATGGCGATACATCCTGATGATCCGGCATGGTCGGTATTCGGTCTTCCCAGGATAATCATCAATCTTGAGAATATCCAGAGGATGATGAATATGGTCGATAATCCGCATAACGGAGTTACATTCTGCGCAGGTTCGTACGGAACAAACAGAAAGAACGATCTTCCGGCTATGATAAGAGCGCTCAAGGGAAGGATACATTTTGCACATGTAAGAAACCTCAAGTTCAATTCGGATGATGACTTTGAGGAAGCAGCTCATCTTTCGAGCGACGGCAGCTTTGATCTTTATGAGATAATGAAGGCTTTGTATGATATAGGCTTTGAAGGACCGATTCGCCCCGACCACGGCAGGATGATATGGGATGAGGTAGCCATGCCCGGATACGGTCTGTATGACAGGGCGCTTGGAGCGACATATTTAAACGGTCTTTGGGAAGCAATAGTAAAGAGCAATAAATAAAGAATATCTTGTACCAATTTTTCTCGGAAAATTGGTACAATTAATTTATATAAGAATAACGAGGTAAGACATGAAACTTAACAATGCAGGGTTAAAAGATAAAAAGAAGTGGCTTGATAAAGGATACAGGCTGCCTGAATATGACAGGGAAGCGGTAAAGGAAAATACCTTAAAAAACCCGAAATGGATCCATTTCGGAGCAGGAAACATCTTCAGGGCATTTCAGGCCAATGTAGTGCAGGATCTTCTAAACAGAGGAATCACCGATACTGGCCTCATTGTTGCTGAAGGATATGACTATGAGATCATTGAAAAGATGAACAGACCTCATGATGATCTGAGCATTCTTGTTACCCTTAAGGCAGACGGTACAGTTGAAAAGACAGTTGTGGGCTCTGTCGTTGAGTCATGCATGCTTGATGAGGACAATGAAAAAGAGATAGAAAGATTAAGAGAGATCTTCAGAGCACCTTCTCTTCAGATGGTCAGCTTTACCATAACAGAGAAGGGGTACAAGACTCCTGCATATATGAGCAAGGTCACAAGACTTCTGTATGAGCGCTTCCTGGCAGGGGCTCTCCCTGTAGCCATGGTGAGCATGGATAACTGCTCGCATAACGGTGACAAGCTGTATGAGGCGGTGATTGAATTTGCCGATAAATGGGAAAAGGATGGTACTTGTAAAAAGGGGTTTAAAGATTATGTTTCGGATAAGAGCAAAGTCTCTTTTCCGTTAAGCATGATCGACAAGATCACACCAAGACCCGATGCAAAGATCGAAAGCATACTGCTTGAGGATGATATCGAGGATCTTGAGCAGGTTATTACATCAAAGAACACTTATGTAGCACCGTTTGTCAATGCAGAGGAGACGGAATACCTTGTTATAGAAGATGTATTTCCAAACTCACGAGAAGCATATGAAAAAGGCGGTATAATCTTTACTGACAGAGAGACAGTGGACAAGACGGAAAAGATGAAGGTATGCACCTGCCTGAATCCTCTGCATACAGCTCTTGCCGTATTCGGATGTCTTTTGGGATATACAACCATTCATGATGAGATGGATGATAAAGATCTGAAAGATCTTGTATATAAGCTCGGATACGTGGATGGAATGCCTGTTGTTGTTGACCCGAAGGTGCTCTCGCCAAAAGACTTTATTGAAGCGGTTTTAAAGTTAAGACTTCC
>JAGCXJ010000022.1 GCA_017961385.1 Lachnospiraceae bacterium | reverse complement strand
TCCTTACCTTTGTACTCTTCCAGTATTTCGTACGCAGGCTCATCTTCCTTCTTTAAAGGAGCAAGAACAGTATCAAGAAGTGCCTTTGCCATATAATAGGTATAACCGTCCGCAGCCTTTACCTTGCAGTAATCATCCGACGGATTTACGCAGAGAGCCACGTTTGAAGGCAGTGTCCAGGGAGTTGTCGTCCATGCAAGGAAATAAGCATCCTCGCCTTTAACCTTGAATCTTACGATCGCTGATCTTTCCTTAAGTGTCTTGTATCCCTGTGATACCTCTGCGCTTGAAAGAGGAGTACCGCATCTGGGGCAGTAAGGCACGATCTTAAAGCCCTTGTAGAGAAGGCCTTTCTTCCATATCTCCTTAAGAGCCCACCACTCTGACTCGATATAGTCATCATGATATGTTACATAGGGATCATCCATATCGGCCCAGAATCCTACAGTGCCTGAGAAATCCTCCCACATGCCCTTGTACTTCCATACGGATTCCTTGCACTTGTCGATGAACGGCTCCATGCCGTATTCCTCGATCTGTTCCTTTCCGTTAAGACCAAGAAGCTTTTCAACCTCGAGCTCTACCGGAAGACCATGTGTATCCCATCCGGCTTTTCTGGGAACCATATATCCCTTCATAGTACGGTATCTCGGGATCATATCCTTGATTACTCTTGTAAGGACATGTCCGATATGCGGCTTTCCGTTTGCTGTCGGAGGGCCGTCATAGAAGGTATATACCTCCCCGTCCTTTCTCTGTTCCATGCTCTTTCTGAAGATGTCATTCTCCTGCCAGAATGCAAGAGTTTCTTTTTCTCTGTCCACAAAGTTCAGATTCGTATCAACCTTATTGTACATAGAAACCTCCCTTGAAAAATAAAAAAGATCCTATCCGCATAAGGATAAGACCTGTATCTTACAACCACCTTATTGCGACACACTCCCGTACGGTTCATGTGCGTGCCTCTGACGCAGGCATAACGGCGCAGCTTACTCTGATCGGATTTCAGCCTTGCAGCTCGGAAGTGATCTTCAACCATGCACTACTTTCATGTACCTCTCACCGTCGTACACTCGCTTATGATTTCATATTCACGGTCTACTGTCTTCGTCATAGCTTTTCTATATGATTAGAGATATTATACATTTTAGGCCATGCCGTGTCAAACAATTATTGCCCAAAAATCTAGTGATTTTCTCACATTTTAAAGACATTCCGCTCAATGAATGATATGATAGAAACAGTAGTGAATATAGCTATGTTGGCCATTTAAGCAGCGAGGACATATTATGAAAAGTATGCGTAAGAGATTACGTCAATCCTGGGATCTACTGCATCGCGATATCTTTGTAGGTGAAATGCGCGATCAGAACATGAAGGCCTGCCTCATTGTAGGCATAGCTGTTGCCCTTGCCGCCAGTACGACTACAACATTGAATTTCCTCAGCAACAGAGATGTCATTACGATCGCAACTACCATCTCTCAGGCTATCGGCGGCATCATTATCGTTGTTTTTATCCTAAGAGACAATAAAAAGATCCCTACCATATCCATGCTGCTCATATGCGTGATCACGTTCACTTACTACGCCTTCAGCGGCGCCACGGGCGGCACCACCATCATATGGACGCTTTTGGCTCCTTTAGGGATAGGTTATTTCGGCAATGCATTATACGGCATATACTGCGGCGTATACTTTGAGCTTTTGCTCATCGCTATCTTTTATACGCCTGTAAGGCATATGCTCGAAGATCATTATTCCAGATTCTTCATGGACAGGTTCCCTGTTCTTTATCTTTTAAATCTGATACTTGTATCACTTTGTCTTATCAATTATCATCTGTCGGTATTAAAACTGACCGAATCCGCAAGAGAACTGTTAAAATCAAAAGTCGAAGCCGATCGGGCAAACCGAGGCAAGAGCGATTTTCTGTCAAATATGTCACATGAGATCAGAACTCCGATAAATGCTGTCCTTGGCATGAACGAGATGATATTAAGAGAAAGCTTAAAGGCAAGCAAGCAGCCTCCAAAGAACAGCGAATCGGCCAAGCATATCTTCTCTGACATCAGCAAATATGCCGGAAATATAGAAAGCGCAGGCAACAACCTGCTGTATCTTATCAATGATATTCTGGATTTTTCCAAGATAGAATCCGGAAAAATGCAGCTTATAGAAACAAACTACAAACTCGGTTCCGTATTGAATGATGTCAGCAACATGATCTTTATCAAGGCAAAAGAAAAAGGTCTGGATTTCTTTGTAGATGTAAACAAGGATATCCCGGACGGCCTGCACGGTGATGAAGTCCGTGTAAGACAGATAATCATAAATCTTTTAAACAATGCCGTAAAATACACAAAGCACGGCCATATCAAGCTGAGCGTCGGCTGCGAAGAATCAGATACAGGCTATGAAAAGCAGGCGATCTGTCTTGTCATATCCGTCTCTGATACCGGTATAGGCATCAAGGATGAGGATATAGGAAAACTGTTTAATAAATTCGAAAGAGTGGATCTTGAGCAGAACAGCACGGTCGAAGGCACGGGACTGGGACTGGCGATAACCAAGAACCTGCTCGAAATGATGGGCGGCGATATCAAAGTAACGAGCGTATACAACGAAGGATCGACTTTTACGATCAGACTTCCCCAGCTAGTGGTATCTTTGGAGCCTGTAGGTGATTTCAGGAAGAAATTCAACGAGAGCATCGAGGAAATGGATGTCTATACGGAATCCTTCCATGCACCAGATGCACGCATCCTGGTAGTCGATGACACAAAAATGAATCTTCTCGTTGTTGAAGGATTGTTAAAGAGTACGGATATAAACATAGATACCGCAGTAAGCGGTGCAGAATCCATAGAACTGGCAAGGAATACAAAGTACGACATCATCCTTATGGATCAGCGTATGCCCGGAATGAACGGTACTGAAGCATTGCAGCTTATAAAAGCGGATGGCGGTCCAAACAGGGATACTCCTTTCATATGCCTTACCGCAGATGCGATAAGCGGCGCCAAGGAGCGATATATGGCTTCGGGCTTTGAAGACTATCTTACAAAGCCCATCGATTATGGTGCTCTTGAAAAAATGCTGATAAGTTATCTGCCTGATGAGAAGGTCCTGTTAAACAGATTTTCATCATCTGATGAAGAATCATCAGAAACAAAACTGCCCGATGAATACAATCTTTTAAAGGAAAACGGGATAGATTCGCAAACAGGACTTAAGTATTGCAACAATGACTGGGATTTCTATAAATCGATACTAAGCGACTTCGTTATGAGCTACAAAAAAAGGAGCGAAAATCTTCAGGCGCTGTATGAAGAAAGAAACTGGAATGATTACGCTACGATCGTGCATTCTTTAAAGAGCGCCTCTAAAACGATAGGTGAAACAGATCTGTCTGAGATCGCAAGGTCCTTGGAAAATGCAGCCGATGAGTCGGATGCTGATCTCATAACGAAAAACCATGATCTGATGCAGCAGATGTACAGTGATGCTGTAGGATCGATCATGACTGTATTTCCCGGTTTTTCATCAGCACCGGCGCAAGATGATGAAATCCTTGAATTTGCGCCCGATCCGAACTAGAATTTATTCCAATCGCATCTGTACGTTTAAGCTGTTATCCGAAAGCGTTATATCTGCCATGCTGCCGCATATCAGAGGCATCATCGGAGATAAATGCCCTATATCCGCATCCATTATAACGGGTACATTAAGCTTTGAGACTGTATACAGTATCGCATCATACTGATCAAGATTAAACATCGGCTCGTTAAACTGAAGCGGTCTTCCTATAATAAATCCCCTGCAGTACTTAAACCATCCGGATTCATACATCTGCCACATGGCTCTTCTCATGGAGAATACGTTTAAGTCACAGCTTTCCAAAAACCATATAAATCCATCGTCTTTATATTTCTCAAGAAAATCCCCGACTCTGTCAAACCGGGTTCCTCTTATTCCGACAAGGCAGTCCATGCATCCGCCGATGAGCCTTCCAGACATCTTTATATCATCTGTGCTTACCATGCTCTTATCTTCGCCAGGCTTATATCCTTTGAGGATCGTCGGCTCTGTGCAGTTATACGGAGCAAGCGGCTCCTCTTCAGACTTGAGCGACATTATCTCCCATCTGTCGTAATTATGGACAGATAAGCACTCTCCTTTTAGCATGTGCCAGGCATCAAATATGGATTCATGCCATGACTCCATGCCAAACTTCGGCGCATTGGGTCCGTAAATGGAAGCCACATCACATAGAGTGGTGAGCAAAAATGTCATATGCGTGTTATCCGAATATCCCATATACCACTTCGGCTTTGCTTCTTTGATCTTGTCAAAGTCGACATTGCTTATGGTCTCGCACATAAGCTCTCCGCCGCCGCAGCTGATAATGGCATCATTTGAATCTGATATATAGTATTCTTCTAGTTCCCTGCCACAGCTTTCAGGATCGCTGCTTATCCCGATGCCGTCTTCCTTGTATACATTATTGCCCAGTTCAGTATTAAAGCCATCCTTTTTCAGGATCTCCAAAAAGTTTTCAAAGCAGCTTTTGTACGGCTGTGCGCTGCATCCGAATGCAGGCGCTATAAATGCTATTGTATCGTTCTTTTTGATAAATTCCGGATATCTCATGCTTACCTCAAATTATAAAGGAGTGCCATATCGCATGATATGACACTCCAAACATCAGTCAGTTTATTATTTTCTCTTGCCCATGATACGTAAGAGCTTTAAGAAGAGGTTGATGAAATCAAGATACAGCTGGAATGCACCGAAAAGTGCAAGGCTGTTTTCTGATTCAACCGTTGAATACATAGCCATCTGCTTGATCTTCTGTGTATCATATGCCGTAAGACCTACAAAGATGACTACACCTATTATAGATATAACAAGATCAAACACTGTATTGCGAAGGAATACAAGGTTAACCAGACTTGCAAGGATGATGCCTATAAGGCCCATCAGGCACATTGAACCGATGCCCGTAAGATCCTTGTCAGTCGTAAGACCTATGATCGCCATTGCGCCGAACATGCCGGCTGTTACAAAGAATGTAGCAGCTATGCTGGTTCCGGTATATGCAAGGAGTATTACAGAAAATGTCATTCCGGTAAGGAATGAATATATTGTATAAAGTACTCCTGCGAGTATGGCATTATTCTTCTTTACTGCTGAATTGCCAATCAGAACGATGGCTATCTCTGCAATGAGAAGAATGAAGAACGTTCCGCCGCTTAACATCCTTATAGCTGTTGCAGGGCTTGTTATAAGAGCAGCAAATGCTGTTATAAGAAGTGCTACTACCATGAACATGAAAGACTTTGTAACAACCTTTTCGGTTGCGATCGTCTTGAGTCCGTCCATGCCTGTAGGTCCTACATAGCTTGCTCCCTGAAATGTTTCAGAACCCATGTCCCCCTGATAGCTGTTTGCTCCGGGCGAGAATGCGTCATATCCGTAGCCGGGCATATCAGATGAACTATTATCGTAATTATAGTTGTTTGCGCTGTCGTAATTATAATCGCTCATAGTGAACCTCCTTTTTTAGTCCCTACGCAAATTATGCCATATAATCTGTGTTTTTACTATGATAAATTAATAAATAATCTATAAATTTTTATCTATCTGTATCGCGCATATCATCTTCGGATCGCTGCCCACACCGTTTATCGCTTCTCTTAATGTGGGATAGTACTTCTGTCTGCTTCGAGCGTTATGAGCTCTAAACCCGTTCTCGTCCTTTGTAAATGCAATGGTATGTATCTGTGAATAAAGAGTCTTTTTGTCATTATAGACGGTCGCGACAGCAAGTGTGCAGTCAGGATCGATATCTTCCTCTTTCCATACGATGCTGCTCTTTATCCCGTGCTTTAAAAGATGTCTTCTTATCGACCTTGGCGATGAGCCGATCATTCCCTTCAAGGCAGCTCCGCTCTTTTCAAACTCTTCTATGAGCTCACCGATAAGCTTCGTTCCCTTTCCTCTGTCAAGGGCATATAAAACATTGTAGACAGCCATGATCTCGCAGCCCGAAAAAGCCATTGTCGATCTTCCGAATTTAACATTCTTCCATTCGCTCTGGTTCTCTATATAGCCCTGCTTATAGGGCGAGCTGTCGCTGTTTAACACCTGATCGTTTACCAGCCTGTTTTCTTTCCTTACAGATTTTTTTATATATATCAGCCTGTCAAGTACACCGTATACAAACACCACAAGTTTCGGAGAAACATGTGTCGGTATCCACTGTGCGATCTTTTGCTTTATATCCATAGCCTGACCCTACCCGTTGATTCTGTTCATGGCTTCATCACACATATCATGAACAAGAAGAGGTATCGCTTCGCTTACCTTGTCTGCACTCTCTTCGATTATCTTTTTATCATCAGAAGAAAAATGACCCAGGACATAGTCTGCCAGATCCATGCGCGGCGGTTTTTCTCCTATGCCAATCTTTACTCTGACAAATACATCGCTGCCAAGGTGGCTTATTATGCTCTTTATGCCGTTATGCCCTCCTGCGCTGCCTTTTTTGCGTATGCGTATCTTGCCTACTTCCATAGATGTATCATCATAGATGATGCAGACCTGTGTTTGAGGATCTACCTTGAAGTAATCGGCAACTTCACGTACAGCCTCGCCGCTCAGGTTCATATAGGTAAGAGGCTTTACAAGGACTACCCTCTCGCCGTCAATCACGCCTTTTCCTATGACAGATTTAAACTTTCGCTCCATTATATCTATGCCGTATCTGTCAGCGATCCTATCTATAGTCACATATCCCGTATTGTGTCTTGTATTGTCATATTTTCTGTCCGGATTTCCCAGACCCACTATTATATACATCTCTTAAGCATCCTTTTTATCCGATATAAGAATATTATACATGTTGTTTAAGAGTTCATCGACAAACTTTAAAAGATTTTCCTCGTCCAGCTCGACGATGCCCTCTTTTTTGTACGAGCATGTAAAGTACGGCGTCTTGCCCGTAACCAATTTCAGCCTTCCCTTGTAGATCTTTATAAGGTCAGGTATCTTTGCAACATCAATAAGGGCAGCGCTGTGCATGTTCATGCGAAGCATCTCCCCTGCTGCCTTGAGTTCAGTCACATAGCAGCTGTGAGCCTTTATCCTTAAGAGCGATATCCTTATGAGATTCTGTGCGCTTTTAGGTATAGCACCGAATCTGTCCTTAAGCTCATCTCTAAGATCATCCGCCTCAGACTCTTCCTCTATGGCAGCTATCCTCTTGTATACATCAAGCTTTAAAACTTCGTTGGGAATGTAATCGACAGGGATATAGGCATCCGCTTCGAGATCTATCTGTGTATCGAATTCATCGGTTTCGCTGCTTATGCCCTTGGCTTTCTTTACGGCATCATTTAGCATCTTGCAGTAAAGGTCATACCCTACCGCTTCCATATGTCCGTGCTGGGTCCTTCCGAGTATGTTGCCCGCACCTCTTATCTCAAGATCCCTCATGGCTATCTTGAAGCCACTTCCAAGATCTGTGTATTCCCTTATCGCTTCGAGTCTCTTCTGAGCCTGCTCCTTAAGCATCTTGTCGCGCTTGTACATAAGGAATGCATATGCGGTCCTGTTGCTCCTTCCGACTCTTCCTCTTAGCTGATAGAGCTGTGACAGTCCCATCCTGTCGGAGTCATGAACGATGATGGTATTTACGTTTGATATATCAAGTCCCGTCTCTACTATCGTCGTAGCGACCAGCACATCGATCTGCCCGTCGATAAAGTCATACATCAGACTCTCAAGCTCTCTCTCGTTCATCCTTCCGTGACCGTAGGCAATATTTGCCTCGGGAACAAGAGCCTGCAGTCTTGCGGTTACATCCGCTATGTCGTTTATCCTGTTATATACATAATAGACCTGGCCTCCTCTGGCCATCTCTCTTACTATGGCTTCACGTATAAGCTCCTCGTTGTATTCCATGACAAAAGTCTGGATCGGCACTCTGTCACCGGGAGCCTCTTCAAGCACAGACATATCCTTTATACCCACAAGCGACATATGAAGTGTCCTGGGTATAGGTGTCGCAGAAAGCGTCAGTACATCCACATTCTGCCTCATCTTCTTTATCTTTTCCTTGTGGGTGACTCCGAATCTCTGCTCCTCGTCCACAACAAGCAGACCCAGATCCTTAAAGCTTATATCATCCGACAAGAGCCTGTGAGTTCCGATGACTATGTCGACAAGTCCCTTTTTTATATCGGATACTGTCTGCTTCTGCTCCTTTGCGCTCTTGAATCTTGACAGCATCTGGATCTTAATGGGATAGTCCTTCATGCGCTGCGTAAAGGTATTAAAATGCTGCTGTGCAAGTATGGTGGTAGGAACGAGTATCGCAACCTGCTTGCTCTCTGTAACGGCCTTGAATGCGGCTCTTATAGCTATCTCTGTCTTGCCGTATCCCACATCTCCGCAGATGAGCCTGTCCATGATCTTGTTTGATTCCATGTCGGCCTTGGTCTCTGCTATGGCCTTTAGCTGATCCTCTGTCTCTTCAAAAGGAAACGTCTCTTCAAATTCCTTCTGCCAGACGGTATCCTCTCCGTAGACATATCCGTTCTTTTCCTGTCTTGCTGCATAGAGCTTGACCAGATCCTGCGCTATACCGTCTACTGCGGTCCTTACCTTTGTCTTGGTATTTGTCCATTCCTTGCCGCCGAGTCTGTTAAGCTTTGGCTTTTTGGCAGCATCGGCACTGGCATATTTCTGGACAGCGCGAAAGCCTGTCGCAAGGACATAGAGATTTCCTCCGTCGCGGTAGGATATCTTCATGTAATCCCTTATGACATTTTCAGTCTCGACCTTTTCTATACCCTGATATATGCCCAGTCCGTGGCTCTCGTGAACAACGTAATCCCCGACCTTTAATTCATTGAAGTCATTGATCGCTGTCCCTTCATATCTCTTATGCTTCTTTTTCTTTTTCTGAACTCCGAATATATCGCTCTCGCTGATAACAACGAATTTGAGCAGAGGATATTCAAATCCCCTTAATACATTTCCGTACATGACGGTTATCTCGCCGGGTATCAGTCTTCTGTCCATATCCTCTGTATATATGGCTGGAAGATCTCTCTGGATCAGGTTGTCTGCGAGTCTTTGAGCTCTCGTTCTTGACGGGCACAGCAGTATTATCCTGTAGCCTCTTTTTCTGTAAAGCTCAAGATCCTTTATGAGATATTCAAACTGATTCTTGTAAGGAGCTATCGATTTAGCGGTTATATTGCATCTGTATGCGGCATCCACAATGAGATTTCTGCTCTCTAATGATGAAAGCTGGATGACGGCATACTTTTCAAATCCGCGTCTTACCTGATCGGCAGAATACAGCAGTTTCATCTGTCCGGGAAGTATATATCCCTTTAATGCCCTGTTTTTCATGCTCTCGTCAAATTCCAGCTCGACCGCCTTGGCATGATCGGCTATCTGAACGGGCTCATCAAATATTAGAACAGTCTCATCACTGTCAAACATCTCTATGAACTGATACATATCATCATAGAAATATGACGCATAGCTGTCCAGGTTTACGACTCTTCCAAGTTCTAAAAGATCCTCTTTTAAAGTCTTTACCTGTGTATCAATCCTGTGTGCTTCCTCAGTCTTAAAATCATCCCTGAAGCTCTTGTATATCCTGTCTCTGTCCTTTTCTATCTTTTCAAGACCTTTATTCAGCATATCCTTTGTAAGGATCATCTCGGAAGCAGGAAAGATGCTTATACTGTCAAGATCTTCGATAGAGCGCTGCGTATCTATGTCAAAGCTTCTTAAAGATTCCACATCATCTCCCCAGAGCTCTATCCTGAAGGGATTTGTCTCTGTGGTATCAAATATATCTATGATATCTCCCCTTACGGAAAACTGGCCCGGTTCCTCTACCTGGTAATTCCTTATATATCCTATATCAACAAGATCGCTCGCAAGCTTCTTTGTATCTATGCTTCCATTTTTTGATATGCTAATGCTTCCGGCAGCGACATGCTCTATCGGGAGCACGGGACTCATGAGTGCATCAAATGTGGTAACGACTGTAAAGGGAGTATCTGTAACAAGGCTCTTTAACACCTTGAGTCTTTCACTGACAAGCCTGTTTCCGTGAATATCTGCCTGATAGAATATCAGATCCTTCGCGGGATAAAACAGCACGTTGTCACCGTAGATCTTTAGATCTTCAGCTATCTCCTTGACTCTTAGGTCACTGTAAGTAGCGATGATCTTATACTTAAAACCATCGCTGAGTCCCTGAGCTATATTGATCTTCTGGGAATCCGAACATCCCGAGAGAGATACTGCTTTTTTCTTTGAGAGAGTCTTTATGATGCCCTCATGATCGGACAGCTCTCTTACCACTTCTGTTAGAGTATTCATGCTTTATCATTGTAGCAAAAGAGAAGCCGCAGGTAAATCCCGCAGCTTCTCTTTAACCCCATATTTTCTCTGAAAAAACTCTTATCTGCTAGACAGGATCATCCTCGTCATCCTTAGCCTTTTCATAAGCCTCCAGGATTATCTTCTGAATGCTGTCTCTTGTAGCAGAATTGATCGGATGAGCGATATCCCTGTATTCTCCGTCCGTAGCCTTTTTACTGGGCATCGCGATGAATAACCCCTTTTCACCCTCGATGACCTTGATGTCATGAACCACGAACTCGTCGTCTATTGTGATCGATACGATGGCTCTCATCTTGCTCTCTTTTGAAATCTTGCGTACCCTTACATCTGTAATCTTCATAAGCTATTTCCCTTCATTACATCACATATCTGTCTGTATGCTCTACAACTACTTCTATTCCGTTCTCTCCCTTGTGGTAGGAGTTGGCCCTTATCGTGCCGTGGCTCTCCACAATGCAGTTTTCGATATATGAATTATCTCCGATGTAAACATCGTTTAAGATGATAGAATTCTTAATGGTACAGTTGTTTCCGATGAATGTCTGTCTGAAGATCACAGAATCCTCAACGGTACCGTTTACGATCGTTCCGCTTGCTACC
Source organism: Lachnospiraceae bacterium (assembly GCA_017961385.1). GTDB lineage: Bacteria > Bacillota > Clostridia > Lachnospirales > Lachnospiraceae > Colinaster. The sequence continues at coordinate 30,007 of JAGCXJ010000022.1, read as the reverse complement.
AGGCTGTTCATGATCTTTGCTCCGACGTTATATTTAGCGGGAGGAAGATCATCAACCTTTGAGTAGATATCCGGATAGGTCTTGAAGAAGTAATCCCTTACCTCAGGCTTTAAGAAATCCATGTTTGCAGAGAAGTAATCGTTAACTGAAGCAATGTTTTTCCAGTAATCGGTAATCTTGTATCCGTAGATCCTCTTCTGTCCCTTGTATCTGATAAGGATGTCTCTTACAAAATCGTATCTGTCCTCTTCAGCACACTTCTCGATCATCTCTACAAGAAGTCTTCTTCTGATGATATAGATACCGCAGCTTATCGTATTTGATCTTGCTACAACAGCCTTCTCCTCGAAATCCTCTATCCTGCAGTCATCATCAAGCTTTACTGTTCCGTAGCGATCCACATTTGCATCGGGATCCATATCCTTGCACACAACCGTGATATCAGCCTTCTTTTCGATGTGATATTCAAGCACCTTGTTAAAATCGAGCTTGTATACACAGTCAGCCGAAGCTATTACCACATAAGGCTCATGACTTGATTTAAGGAAGGACAGATTCTGATAGATGGCATCAGCCGTTCCTCTGTACCAGAAGCTGTTATCAGCAGTTACTGCAGGTGTAAATACGAACAGTCCGCCCTGCTTACGTCCGAAATCCCACCACTTCGATGAACTGAGATGCTCGTTTAAGCTTCTTGCATTGTACTGGGTGAATACGGCTACCTTCTGTATATGAGAGTTAGACATGTTGCTTAAAGCAAAGTCTATCGCTCTGTAGCTTCCGGCTATGGGCATCGCGCCTATAGCTCTTTTCTGTGACAATTCTCTCATACGGTGGTTGTTACCGCCCGCTAGTATAATTCCTATCGCTCTCATACACTTTCACCTGCCTTAATCAATGTCTTACCACTTGCCAGTGTATTGTTCTGATAATCCGAGTAGACCGTCTCGCCGAAGATGCATGTATTCTTTCCGACGGTTATGTTCTCGGGAATGATGCTCTTTTCACCTATGCATACCAGTCCGCTGTTATAGATATGAGGATCCGTCTCGTTTTCAACCTCATCCCCTATTCCGAAGCGGCAGTTGTTTTTAATCTCAACATTCTCGGCTACGATAGTCTTGTATACTTCGCAGTTGTCACCTATAACGGTGTTGTTCATTATGATGGAATCTCTGATAATCGTGTTCTTTCCGATGGTTACACCGCAGCCGATGACTGAGTTGTAAACCTTTCCGTAGATATCAGATCCTTCACCTATGATGCTCTTTTCAACTTCGCTCTCCTTTGAGAAATACTGAGGAGGAAGTATATCCGACTTGGTATAGATCTTCCAGTACTCTTCGTAGAGGTTAAACTCCGGAACGATATCGATGAGCTCCATATTTGCTTCCCAGTACGAATGAAGAGTACCTACATCCTTCCAGTAGCCGTTGAACTCATATGCATAAAGAGGACATCCCTTGTCATGACAGTAGGGAATGATATGCTTTCCGAAATCAAGTCCGGGCTGATCAGCCATTGCTATAAGAGCTTCCTTTAATGTCTTCCAGTTGAAGATATATATACCCATCGATGCCAGATTGCTTCTGGGATTTGCGGGCTTTTCCTCAAAATCGGTGATCTTGCGGTTCTCATCCGTTATCATGATCCCGAAGCGCTTAGCCTCCTCCATCGGAACAGGCATAACGGCTATCGTGCATTCAGACTTGTTCTGCTTGTGGAAATCAAGCATTACCTCATAGTCCATCTTGTAGATATGGTCTCCGGAAAGAATGAGTATATACTCAGGATTAAAGCTCTCCATATAGTCAATGTTCTGATATATGGCATTTGCCGTACCTGTATACCATTCGCTGTTTGTGCTCTTCTCATACGGAGGCAGCACAGTAACACCGCCGATATTTCTGTCCAGATCCCACGGGATGCCAATGCCGATATGAGTATTCAGTCTCAAAGGCTGATACTGAGTAAGAACACCTACGGTGTCCACTCCGGAATTGATACAGTTACTTAACGGGAAATCAATGATACGGTACTTTCCGCCGAAAGATACCGCCGGCTTTGCAACCTTAGACGTTAGAACTCCCAGCCTGCTGCCCTGACCTCCGGCCAGAAGCATGGCAATCATTTCCTTCTTGATCATGTCTTCACCTCTTCTGTCGTAATATTGAGTCGATTTTGCTGTCAAAAGGTACAATAAATTGTATGTAGATTATAGCATAGAAAGAAATTATTGTGAAGTTTTTTAGAATTAATCGCCACTATTTTGTGATTTTTTGTGAATATTTAACAAATTTGTAGACACTATTTTTGAAATATGCCTTTCATCTTGCGACAGATGATTTTTCATACCACAACATCTTGTGTAAATTAAAAGGCCCGTCTCTTTTAAGAGACAGGCCGTGAATCCAAAAAGTGTATCAATCCTGCTTTTCAAGCGCCTTGTAAACAACAGCAGAGAGCGCTGCACCAACAAGAGGACCTACTATGAATACCCAGACACATGCGATCGGGTCTGTATTTCCGTTAAAAGCAGCAACGATAGCGGGACCTATGCTTCTTGCGGGATTAACGCTCGTACCTGTAAGTCCGATACCAAGGATATGAACGACAACAAGCGTAAAGCCTATAACTACTCCGGCAAAGGATCCGTGATTTGCCTTTTTGCTCGTAACACCCAGTATTGCTGTAACAAATATGAATGTGAGCACGATCTCAACCAAAAGGCCTGCAATAATACTGCCGTTAACTCCGCCAAGGCCGTTTGAGCCAAAGCCTCCGGTCATATCCGTTATGCCGCCAAGTCCAAAGATAGCTGCAAGAATGAGCGAGCCTGCAAATGCACCGCATATCTGGGATATAACATATCCTGCAAACTCCTTGACATCCATGCCTCCCGTCATTAAAACTCCCAGCGATACGGCAGGATTGATATGGCATCCTGAGATATTGCCGATGGAATAAGCCATGGCAATGATGGTAAGACCGAATGCGAATGCCGTCAGGATATATCCTGTGCTGCCGATGTAATCACATCCGACAAGCATTGCCGTTCCGCATCCCAGGATGACAAGCGTCATTGTTCCGATGAATTCTGCTACATACTTTTTCATAGTTTTACCCCTTTCCGTTTTTTTGTAACCCGTTTTTTATTCTTCCGGCTTGGAAAGATCCTCGCCTGCTTTATATCTTGCAACGATGCTGTTGATCCTGTCATTGGGAACCAGCAGATCGCTTATGGAAGAATCATGATTTAAGGTATCGATGATATAAGCTATGTATTTGCTCAGATCACAGCTTATATACCACTCCTTTTCCAAGAGCTCCGGCGGCTGATAGATAAGGTTCGTGGTAAGGATATTTGTAAACAGACCGGCTTCATAAGCCCTGTCAAACTTCTCGAATCCGTTGGTGAACAGACCGAATGTCGAAAATAAAAAGATACGTCCGGCATCACGCTTCTTAAGCTCTGTCGCAACATCTATCATACTGTCTCCCGAAGAGATCATGTCATCAAGTATGATAACGTCTTTTCCTGCCACGTTTGAACCCAAGAACTCATGAGCTATTATGGGATTTCTTCCGTCAACGACTCTTGTATAGTCTCGTCTCTTGTAGAACATTCCCATGTCGAGTCCCAAAACGTTTGCGATATAGATCGCTCTTCTCATTCCGCCTTCATCCGGGCTGATGACCATCATATGGTCCGAATCTATCTTAAGGTCCTTAACATGAGAAAGAAGGCCCTTTATAAACTGATATGAAGCCTGTACCGTTTCAAATCCGTGAAGCGGTATGGCATTCTGTACACGCGGGTCATGAGCATCAAATGTGATGATGTTGTCAACGCCCATGCGCACCAGTTCCTGAAGTGCTATAGCGCAGTCAAGAGATTCTCTTGCTGTACGCTTGTGCTGTCTGCTCTCATAAAGGAAGGGCATGATGACAGTTATGCGTCTGGCCTTTCCGCCGACAGCTGCTATGATACGCTTTAAATCCTGGTAATGATCATCGGGGGACATGTGATTCTTCTGTCCCGCAACAGTGTATGTGAGCGAATAGTTGCATACATCTACAAGGATATAAAGGTCCATTCCTCTTACGGATTCAAGTATCTCGCCCTTGCCTTCTCCTGAACCGAATCTTGAGACCTTGCTCTTTAGAATGTACGAATCTCTCATATAGCCTGCAAATGCGAGACTGTTCTTATGCTCATTCTCTCTCTCGGTACGCCAGTCGACAAGATATGAGTCAACCTTTTCTCCGAGTACCTTGCATCCGCTTAAGGGAATGATCCCAAGCGAGCCTACAGGTATGCTGTCAAGCTTTCTTTTTTCTTCGCGTTTTGCCATAAACTTAAGAAAACCTCACTTTCTTTTTACATCTCCTTCCGGTCAAACTTATTCTTAAACCGGATATCCGGGCCGTAAAGCTTGCAGAATGTATAGCTTCCCACAAGGCGGGAATATATTCTTTCCGTGTAGGTCTCTGCTATTGCTTTAGGCGACAGATTTGTTGATATTATCGTTGATTTTTTGTTAAGGAAACGCTCGTTTAGACAGGTAAAAAGCGTCGTTATAGTAAAGCTGTTCACCTGCTCCGTTCCCAGATCGTCTATGATCAGCAGATCACTCTCGAATATCTCTGCATAATCCGAGTATAACTCATTTCTCTTTGAATGATCAAAGGAGTATCTAGAGAACAGATCCATGAGATTCGATGCACTGAAATACAGCACTGAATACTCCTTTTCTATCAGTTCTCTTGCTATGCAGGCGCTCATCAATGATTTGCCGCTACCAACTGTACCATAAATCACAAGGTTTTTAAAGTCATTGTCAAAGTTTTTTACAAAATTTATGGCGTTGTTATATGTGTCCTTAAATGCGACCAGTTCCTCGTCCTTATAGTACTTGTCGCTTATCATTGAAAAATCAACAGATCTCAGATACGAATCGATATTTGATCTGTTGTAGAGCATTGAAACAGATATCTTCTTAAGACATCTGCAGGCTTTTCCGTCTATATAGCCGGTATCCTTGCATTCCCTGCACGTATATATGGGATCAAGATAGTCTTGAGGAAGGGATGCCGAAACAAGAAGATCCTTCTTCTGCTTTAGAAGATCAGCGTATTCCTTTTTATATTCCTCACATGACGATTCTTCTCCCAGGGCAAGTTTTTTTGCCATCTCCATACTCAAAGAGACCATACGGTCCCTTAAATTACTAAATCCCGGTATGGTCTTCTCTGCATATTCAAGACGTCTGTCTGACTCCTGTCCGTTGAGCATACGTCTCTCATCATATATTCTCTTTATCTGTTCAAACTGTGCGTTGGTAAATGACACGTTTTCTCCTTATTCTCGCTGCAGCAATACCTTTTCCATCTCGTCAAAGTCATAGTCATGCTTCATATCAAACTGATGGAATGATGTATTGACCGTCTTCTTTACGGGACGGCGGTACTTTGCATCTATAGCCTCTATATCGCGCTTGCTTGCAACCCCTGCCTGGCTCCAGCTCTTTAAGATGGAATCCGCATACGCAAACCTGTTCTTGTCCGTAGACATGACGCTGCGTTCACAGGCTTCCAGGATTATATCAATGGAAAATCCAAAGTCATTAATCCATCTGCGTACAAATTCGGCTTCCTTGTCCGTAGGAGTCGAACTCTTTCCGAGAGCTCTCATCACCGTATAGACGTTCTTGTCATAGCGGCCGCTTGCAGCTTTGGCCTGTTCGGGAGTCGTAACTCCGTTCTGAGCCCAGTTGATGGCAACCGATTCAATATATCTGAAGTTCTTCTTGTCCTTGTCTGCACAGTATGCCAAAAGATAATCTATAAGATCTGTTGAAAAGTGCAGGACATCCGTTATGAACAGCAATGATCTTATATCCGAAGGGCTCAGCGTCTTTCCAAGATACTGCTCTGCAATGAATATGATCTGGCTTGTCTCGTCTCTGTCTTTAAATGCCCTCAGATCATCAGCTGAGTATGTCGGCTTGATAAATGTCTCGGGCTCCTCACTGACCTCAGGCGCAGGCTCAAATGAAACAGCCACAGGCACAAACGGCTTTGTCTGTGTGTTCATCTTTTTAACGCTTGCAGGTGTTATGAGTCTTACTCCCACAACCGAACCGTCTATATCATAGCTGAGAGAAAGAAGCTTGTTCTTCTCCCAGTACTTAAGCGCTCTGCATATATCCTTTTCCGTATAGTTGAATTTGTCCGCCATATCGGAAACGCTCGTCGCATTTCCCGTCATGCGAAGCAGATATAGATAGACCTTGATCTGAGCTGCATTTGCCTCAGCAAGAAATTCGTCGATAAACTGATTTGAAATGTATGTACATCCGTTATCGACATCACGATAGACCGAAAAGTTACTCATAGTCTCACCCGGTATTCCCAATACTGTCCAACAGCTCCCCCTTCTGTCGAATGTAACCCAAATTATAGCACAGCACCTTTAAAAAAGAAACAGGTAAAATGTGCTCAAACCCTTGATTTTACTGAGGTTTTCACCATTGTGGATAATGTGGATATTGTGGAAATCGTAAGGTCGATCACAGGCAAGATGCGAATTATCAAGGTTCTTTCAATGATCAAATTATCCACCGGATCTTAATGTCTTACGGCATAAAAATCGGTGGATAATGTGAATAACTTATTTTCCAAGCAGGCTTTCGCCCACTTTTACTATATCTCCGGCGCCCATAGTTATCAACAAATCGCCTTGTGAACAATTTTCAAGAAGAAAATTTTCGATTTCGTCAAAAGTAGGGAAATAATAGCATTCCTTTCCAAGCTTTTGTATCTCCTTTTGAAGATCTGTAGAATATATCCCTATCGTATTCTTCTCTCTTGCGGCATATATATCTGCTAAGACCACCTTGTCTGCAAGCGAGAGAGCCTCTGCAAAATCATGCAAGAAAGCCTTGGTCCTTGTATATGTATGAGGCTGGAACACGCACCACAGCGTCTTATGAGGATAATTAATCGCTGCTTTGAGCGTTGCCTTTATCTCAGTCGGGTGATGAGCATAATCATCTATAATGGTCACACCGCCTATCTCTCCCTTTTTTTCAAATCTGCGGTCTGTTCCCGTAAAGCACTTAAGCGCCTGAACAGATACCTGTCTGTCGATGCCCGCAGTATCTGCAAATGCTACAGCAGCCATTGAATTATATACGTTATGAAGTCCGGGAACGCTGAGAGATATCCTTGATTCACCCTTTTTGCTGTGAAGGATGTAGCTTGGATGAGCAAACTCATCATAGCTTATATCAGTTGCATAGTAATCAAATGAATCACTCATGCCGTATGTAACAAAGCCGCACTTTGCGCCAGATGCGATGGCTTCTACGTTATCTATCTCGCCGTTTATTATGAGCGTGCCGTCATCAGGAAGCAAAGATGCAAATTTCGAAAATGACGCCCTTATATCATCTATGTCCTTAAAGAAGTCCATATGGTCTTCCTCGATATTAAGGATGAGGCTGATCTTGGGGAAGAAGTTTAAAAAGCTGTTGGTATATTCACATGCTTCCGTAACAAAATACTTCGAATGACCTATCCTTAGGTTGCCGTCTATGCTCTTTAGCATCCCTCCCACGGATACGGTCGGATCTGTATCCGCCTTCATCAGTATCTCGGTTATCATGGATGTGGTCGTAGTCTTTCCGTGTGTACCGCTTATCGCTATGGGCAGCTCAAAATTCTTCATGATCTGGCCAAGCAGCTGGGCTCTTGAAAGCTCTTCTATCTTGAGTTCCTTCATCGCGATCCATTCGGGATTGTCAGAACCTATCGCAGCCGTATATACAAACAGATCGATATCGTCTGTGATGTTCTCGCTCCTTTGGCCTATGAACACTTTTGCGCCCTTGTTTTCAAGTATCCTTGTAAGCTCGCTCTCTTTCATATCGGAGCCTGAGACCTTAAAGCCTCTTGACAAGAGTATCTCAGCAAGACCGCTCATGCTTATCCCGCCTATCCCGCAGAAATATACATGACATGGATTGTTAAAATCTAACTGGTACATGGATCATCCTTCCCTCAATTTATTTTCCAAATACTAATTCTATTCCTATTTTCTATAAAATACAATGTCATTCGGCCATCAGGCTGTAAGTTAAAAATCTGTTCCCGCTCTCATCAAACAGTTCGCGGGAATCACTCATTCCCTTTTTGTATATGCTTCCCATCACAGGATCGTACCAGACGACATTCTGCTCGTTATATCCCACAAGTAAGATCGTCCTTCCGTCGTCCGCTATTGCAAGCACCGGTATATCCTGATTGAGATAGTAAACGGCCGTATCCATGATGCATCCGCTTAAGTTGAGCACATGCACATTATCAAGATTTTCATCGAGTATCTCGTATGGCGTCTTTCCCTGAGCCAACATCGCCTCCGTATTTCTTGATATCCCTCTCTGCCTTAGGATGATATCAAGACACGTAGCCATGGAATCCCTGTCTTGACTCATGCTGTCTTCCTTGATTGACATGATCTGATTTCTTGCATGAGTCTCTCCTCTTTTATATACTTCGTTTCCAAGATTGTCCACGACAAGAGCTCGTCTCTCGTAAGAGGGACTTATGACATCCAAAGGACTGTCGCTTATCATGCCTATCCTGCCTCTGTCATACATGTAGAAACGTTTCTTGTCCTCATTAAACTCAGGCTTTATGTTCTTGCCCGATTCATAGAGTACTTCCTTTGGAGTAAGAAACTTTAAAGTCTTTGCATCGATATTTGACATAAGCTCGATCTGAGCCACCTTTTCAAACATATCCGTCAGAGCATATACGACCTTGTTCTTGCCAGTATCCGTTGAATCATTGTTTGTTATCTGGTCATCATGGATCTCGCTGTAAGAGCCGTCAGAATGCCTTTCAACTCTCTTTAGGCTTATCTGGTTCTCGTTTATCTCTCCCTCTACAACAAATATGTCCTCGAAGTCATATTCCTTAAGGATTGCGCCAAATCTCGATCTTATGACAATCTTTGCCATCAGAAATGTCGTATCTCCGAGAGGATTGTATATTATATCGTTTCTGTTGCTGACGCCGTATATCAGATCATCGTTCATGTATCCTATGGGACGCAGGCATTCACTGTCGCTCTTTTCCACGCTGCTTATAAAGCCGTCGCCCATATCGATGGTGTTAAGCTGTGATGCAACATCCTCGCTCTCCTGCCACATTGCGCTCCTTCCGCTCTTTGACACGTAAAGCGTATTTTCTATGACCTTGTCGGAGATGACAGAAACACTCAGATTATCGGCATCTGCCTTTATGATGTTTCCGTCTATGAACGCATAGAGCTGCTTGTTGTTGTTTAGATAGCACAGCCTGTCTATATCGGCTATCAAAATCTGAGGAGATCTGTTATATTCAACAAACATCTGCTCCTCAACGGTATTCAAAAGACTGTTGTAGTATTCAACGAGTACACCTGTCTGACCCTCATGTATCCCTCGGTTCATATACCCGTATACGGCAAATGAAACATTTCCGTTTTCCTCAACAGAAAGGATCTTTATCTTTGATTCGTTATGTATGTCTCTTAAATCCGTATCGCCTGCTGTAAAGAAGCCGTAAAGCGTTGCCAGCTTGTTTGCCGATACATCATAGCTGAACAGTCTTCCACAGTTTTCCAGCACTATGATGTTTCCGTCATCGCTTTCCCTGACCTGAATATCGCCGTTCTGTATTCCCAGGACTATCTTGTTGTTCACAAGTGATTCCTTTTCAGCCACAAATATTTCCTTCATGCTCCTGTCATATGTCAGAAGATAGAATCTGTCAGTGCCCTGTCTTATCCTGTAAAACTCCTCGATCATGTAATAATTCACGATGGAATCGTTTCTGACACTCACCATGTATTCGAGCATTACAGATGCGGTCGATGAACCTATGTCGCATATGGTAGTCCTTATATCGCCTTCGATCCTCGGATGCATATTCCCCCAGCCGAGCTGATTCAGATTGCTGTGTATATTTACATATCCGAAAGACGAATTGTCCCCTTCGGAGTTCGGCTCCATATATGAATACAGGCTCCTTACGTCAGTCTGTGAAAATGTCATGGAATTGAAGTTGTGGATAAAATCAAGCTTTTCGTTTACAGCCACATCTTCCTTGCAGATGATCCTCGTATAGTAATATACATCCCTTCCGTCTGTGAGCTTTAATACGAAGCCAAGATTGGATTCCTTATCCTTTTCTATCAGATCCTTTAAGTTTATCGTGCCGACTATCCTGCCTGTCTTATGCTCGTAGTTTCCGACCATTGTCTCTTCGATAAGCCTGCCTCCGTCCAAGCTTCTGACTTCATAGCTTATCTTGCTTATGCCTGTATTGTAGGCATTGACGGAAAAGCTGAGCGAGCGCTCATCGCCGATAGGAGATATGCTGTCTCGCATGGTTCCTGCATCCATACGTTCTGTATAGCCGTACATCGTATTGACGCTCTTGTCCCCGTAGAGCACGCTAATAACCGGAAGTGTTGCTTCCGGCATATCTATCGTCATATCGGTTGTTCCGCGGTTCATCAGGATGTTAAAGGCAAACAGTGATGCAAAGAAGGCCACAATGATGACAAACCATCTGATAAGGATTCTTTTCATGATTCAAAAACAAAGGATCATGCCAAAGCACGATCCCTGCATATACTACTTTAATACGTTGATACGAGCCATAGCTCTGCTAAGAGCCGTCTCAGCTCTTGCCATATCTGTTGACGAGGCATGTTCGGCTATGAGCTTTTCTGCTCTGTCTCTTGCTGCCTGAGCCCTGTCTTTATCGATCTCATCAGGCCACTCGATAACTTCGGCAAGAATCGTTATCTTGTCCTGAAGTATCTGGGCAAATCCGGAATGCAGAGCGGCTTTTAAAACCTCTTCTCCCCTGATAGTGATGACACCGGGCTTGATGATCACAGTCATCGGAATGTGATTCCTGTAAACACCTATCTGACCTTCGGTCGTATTGAACTCGACCATATGGACCTCTCCCTCATAGAAAGTCCTTTCGGGAGTGATGATCTTAAGTTCAAAATTCTTGTTATCCTCTGCCATAATGAGCCTCCTCTACTTTACGCGAGCGAGTACATCATCTATGCTGCCGGCATTAAGGAAGTAGCTCTCAGGTACCTCATCATGCATACCTTCGATGATCTCCTTGAATCCTCTGATAGTCTCTGAGATCGGAACATACTTACCTTCAAGGCCAGTAAACTGTCCTGCAACAAAGAAGGGCTGTGAAAGGAATCTCTGAACCTTTCTGGCTCTTGATACGACAAGCTTGTCTTCCTCGGAAAGCTCATCCATACAGATGTTCGCGATGATATCCTGTAGTTCCTTATACTTCTGAAGTATCTCCTGAACACCTCTTGCAACCTTGTAATGATCTTCTCCGACGATCCTGGGATCCAGGATACGTGATGTAGACTCTAGAGGATCTACAGCGGGATAAATACCAAGCTCAACGATCGAACGGCTAAGAACCGTTGTAGCATCAAGGTGAGCAAATGTTGTTGCCGGTGCGGGGTCTGTCAGGTCATCGGCAGGTACGTATACGGCCTGAACCGAAGTGATAGATCCGTTCTTTGTTGATGTGATACGCTCCTGAAGAGCACCCATCTCTGTCTGTAACGTAGGCTGATAACCTACGGCTGAAGGCATACGTCCAAGAAGTGCTGAAACCTCTGAACCTGCCTGAGTGAATCTGAAAATGTTATCGATGAAGAGAAGTACGTCCTTTCCGCCCTTGTCACGGAAATACTCAGCCATCGTAAGTCCCGTAAGGCCAACTCTCATACGTGCTCCCGGGGGCTCGTTCATCTGACCGAATACCATGGTGGTCTTGTCTATAACTCCGGACTCCTTCATCTCATAGTAAAGGTCGTTTCCTTCTCTTGTACGCTCTCCTACACCTGTGAATACGGAATATCCGCCGTGCTCGGTAGCGATGTTTCTGATAAGCTCCTGTATGAGTACCGTCTTTCCTACGCCGGCACCGCCGAACAGTCCGATCTTACCACCCTTCTGATAAGGACACAAAAGGTCTACTACCTTGATACCTGTCTCGAGGATCTCTGCTTCTGTAGCCTGTTCACTGAAAGCCGGAGCCGGTCTGTGTATAGGCTCATAGGTCGTTACCTCCGGTGCAGGCTTATTGTCTATGGGTTCTCCGAGTACATTGAATATTCTTCCCAATGTATTCTCGCCTACAGGAACTGTTATCGGAGCTCCCGTTGCGATCGCATCCATGCCTCTTACAAGGCCGTCCGTAGGACCCATGGCAATACATCTAACCGTATCGTCACCCAAATGCTGCGATACTTCCACAACTAGAGTTCCGCCGTTGTTGTTTCTCTCGATCTTGATAGCTTCATTGATCTCCGGAAGCTTTCCTCCGGTAAATTTGATATCAAGAACGGCACCGATGATCTGGGTGATCTTTCCTGTTTCTGCCATCTTAGTTTCCTTTCTGTTTCCTGTTTTTTATATTCAATCGCTGCACAGATCAAGAAATAGCCTGTGCACCTGCAATGATCTCTGTGAGTTCCTGAGTTATAGAACCCTGTCTTGCTCTGTTGTACTGCAGCGTCAGCTTGTCTATCATCTCTTCAGCGTTGCTCGTAGCAGAATCCATTGCCTGCATACGCGCTCCGTTTTCGCTCGCTACGGCCTCTATCATAGCTCCGTGGATGATGCTAGCAACATACTTGGGTATGATAAGCTCGAGTGCTTCCTCTTCCGCCGGTTCGAAGTTCATGGGAACGTCGTACTTGCTGTCTGTTTCATCCGCGATGATCGCTTCCTGATCGACCGGGAGCAGCTTCATGAGTGTCGGCACGTGCGATACAGTATTCTTGAATGCAGTATAGGCCAAATAGATCTCACCTATCTCGCCTTTTCTGTACTGGTTAAGCAAAACCGCGCTGAGTCTCATCGCATCGACATAATCGGGAGCCTCTATCATATGCGAGTAATCATCGGCAAGAACATATCCGTGTCTTGAAAATGCTTCACGGCCTTTTTTACCGATGGTGTACATTATAAGGTCTTCCTTTTTGAGTTCACCCTTGGTTATGAGCTTTATGACATTTGAGTTGTAACCGCCGGCCAGACCTCTGTTGCCCGAAATAACGATCACAGCCTTTGTGTCGCTCTCATTGCCCGTCACATACGAATGATTGATGGTCCCGGCCTTTGACATGATGGACTGTATCGTGCTGTACATGTAGCTGAAATAAGCTTTTGAATTAAGCGCACGCTGTTTTGTCCTCTGCAGCTTGACCGTGGAAACAAGCTTCATAGCCTTTGTGATCTGCTGAGTACTCTGTATACTGCCCTTACGTCTTTTGATATCTCTCATAGACGCCATGATAAATCACCCTACTTTCTATGAAAACTGTTCCTTGAATTCCGAGATAGCCTTCTTGAGAGTCTCTTCGTTCTCATCTGAGATGACCTTGTCCTTTGCTATAGAAGCCGGGATCTCAGGATACTTTGTATCAATGAACTCAAACAGTTCGCTCTCAAATCTTGTAATATCACTAACGGCAACATCCAAAAGATACTTGTTTGTTGCAGCATAGATGAGGATTACCTGATACTGTACAGGCATGGGCTTGTACTGAGGCTGCTTTAGGATCTCCTTGATCCTTTCACCCTGTGCGAGCTTTTCCTTGGTATCATCATCAAGTTCAGAACCGAACTGTGCAAATGCAGCAAGTTCTATGTACTGAGAAAGCTCTACACGGATAGGAGCCGAGATCTTCTTCATGGCTTTGATCTGTGCGGCACCACCTACTCGTGATACTGACAGTCCGGCATTTACGGCCGGTCTGAAGCCTGAATTGAACATTTCTGTCTCAAGATATATCTGTCCGTCTGTAATGGATATTACATTTGTAGGAATATAAGCCGAAACGTCTCCGGCCTGTGTTTCGATGATCGGAAGAGCCGTAAGGGAACCTCCGCCGTATTCCTCGTTCATGCGGGCTGCACGCTCGAGCAGTCTGCTGTGAAGATAGAATACATCACCCGGATATGCCTCACGTCCCGGGGGTCTCTTAAGAAGCAAAGAAAGTGTACGGTATGCCGTAGCGTGCTTACTTAAGTCATCGTATATTACAAGAACGTCCTGGCCGTTCTCCATCCACTCTTCGCCGATAGCACATCCCGCATAGGGAGCTATGTACTGAAGGGGAGCGAGTTCGCTTGCAGTTGAAGCAACAACAGTCGTATATGCCATTGCTCCGTACTCTTCAAGAGTCTTTACTATGCTTGCTACGGTAGAAGCCTTCTGTCCGATGGCAACATAGATACATTTAACGTTCTGACCCTTCTGATTGATTATCGTATCGATGGCGATGGCAGTCTTACCTGTCTGTCTGTCGCCTATTATCAGCTCTCTCTGTCCTCTTCCGATAGGAACCATGGAATCGATAGCCTTGATACCTGTCTGTAAAGGTGTATCTACGGATTTACGTGTGATAACACCTGATGCAACTCTCTCTATCTGTCTGAACTTGTCAGTCTGGATGGGGCCCTTGCCGTCAATGGGCTGTCCGAGCGCATTGACTACACGTCCGAGAAGTGCGTCGCCTACGGGAACCTCAACAACTCTTCCCGTTGTCTTAACGATATCGCCTTCATTTATGTTCTTGCTGTTTCCAAGAAGAACAACACCGACGTTGTCTTCTTCGAGGTTCAGTACCATTCCGAATACTTCACCCGGGAATTCAAGAAGCTCACCCTGCATGGCCTTTTCAAGTCCATGCACTCTGGCAATACCGTCAGCTACCTGGATGACAGTTCCTACATCGGAAACTTCCAGTTCGCCCGCATATCTCTTGATCTGATCCTTTATGACTGAACTTATCTCTTCTGGTCTTAAATTCATGGATCTGTTCCTTTCCAAAGTGCAGCTATACCATAACCTTCATCATGTCCTGCTGCATTTTTAAAATCTTTGTATGAATACTGCTGTCAACAACGCGATCGCCTATCCTGATGCGCATACCGCCCACAAGTTCCGTGTCGATATCATAATGCATCTCCATCTGTTTGAATCCCGCTGTCTCAAGAAGCTTCTTTTCTACGTTTTTCTTCTGAGTGTCGGAAAGCTCAAGGGGAGTCGTTACATATGCAACACCTATTCCTTTGATCTTCTTAACCTCATCCTGAAAATACGTGAGTATCTCATCAATATGGTCGTATCTGCCCTTGTTTACGATCATCGAGAAAAATCCCATCAGTTCATTACTGATGCGTCCCTCAAAGACATTGCTCATGACTGTCTGCTTTTCATCGACTGATATTCGCGGATTGTTCATGAGTTTTGAAAATTCCGGATTGTCCTTGAGTATTGCCATGACTGCGGTGACCTCTTCAAGTAACAGGTCAACCTTTTTTTCCTCGTTTGCGATCTCTAAGAGCGCGTCGCCATACGTCTTGGAAATCAGCTTAGCCATGTGCCTTCACCTATTTCTTTCAATGTTTCATCAACAAGACGTTCCTGAACGTTGACATCCATGCTGTTTCCGACTGCCTTCTTGGCAACTGCGGATGCAACATTTATCATCTCTTTCTTAACGTCATCCTTTACGCGCAGCTTTTCCTGCTCAGCCTCAATGCCGGCTCTTTCCACGATGGAATGTGCCTCCTGCTTGGCTTTTGCAACTATAGAAGCCTCGTTATCGAGAGCTTTCTTGCGCGCTTCGCTGAGTATTGACTCCGCTTCTTTATCGATATTCTTAAGTTTGTCTTCGTACTGTGCCTTTAATGCCTCGGCTTCTTCCTGACTCTTCTTTGCCTCGTCAAGCTCGTTCTTGATCTTCTCTCTTCTTCTGTTCATAAAATCTCTTGCGGGATTGAACAAAAAGTACGAAAGGAAGAAGAACAGCGCTATGACCGCGATGAGAGTAAGGACCGCGTCTGCCAAAAGCTGGAAGTCGAGATCAAAGAGTCTCGGTTCCATCTGCGCGGCAAGCAGCATATATGTGGCTTTTCCCATTTCGCTCAATTATATAAGCCTCCTTTCATGTTTTGTTAGATAAAAAGGCTTATTTTGCCAGAGGCTTAACGAAGATAAGGATCATGGCGATAAGAAGTCCGTAAAGACCTGTTGTCTCTGCAACAGCCTGTCCGAGAAGCATAGTACCTGTTATATCAGACTTTGCTCCGGGGTTACGTCCTACCGCATTTGCTGCATAACCTGCAGCGATACCCTGTCCTACACCAGGTCCGATACCTGCTATAACAGCAAGACCTGCACCGATCGCTGAACAACCTAAGATAAAGTTTGTGTTAAAATCCATTACTTTTTCCTCCTAAAATATATGTTGAAGTTGTATTATTCACAATTCATAAACTATTCCGTAGTCATGGCATCCGAGATGTATGTCATGGTCAGCATACAGAAAACGTATGTCTGTATGGCTCCGGAGAACATGTCAAAGTATACATGCAAGGCTGCCGGCCATATGATCGCTATCTTGCTGAGCAGTCCGTATATCAGCGCCATCATGACTGTTCCCGAAAGGATATTGGCAAACAGACGAAGCGAGATAGAGATCGGAACTGCTATGTCACCGATAACATTGATCGGAGCCCAGAACACCCACGGATCGCACAGTCCCTTGATAAAGCCTGATACCTTCTGATACTTGAGCTTGTTGAAAAAGATAAGGGTGAATGTCATAAGACCGAGCGGAAGAGTGGTTCCGTAGTCGGCAGTCGGGGGACGAAGTCCCAAAAGTCCCGACAGATTGCTCACCAGGATGAATATGAATATGGTGCCGATGTAATTTCTGAAATTAGCACCGTTCTTACCCATAGTGCCGTCTACCATACCGTCGAGAAGTTCAACTATCAGTTCAATGAAGTTCTGAAATCCCTCCGGCACCTCATCGGCATGCTTCATCTTGCGTCCCGCAAGAAAGCCGAACAGCATAAGCGAAAGAAGCACTATAAGGCAACATACATGAGTGGTCGTTATCCATACCTGATGACCGAAGAAGCTGTATGAAAAAATGCCGTGTATCATAAAGTCGACTTCGTTATCGGCGGACAACAGTATTCCCATGTCCATATGTTCACCTCCTTAAATCATTTAGAATTCTTATGTAAAAATCTGCTTACAAACGGCTGCAGGTATGCACCCGCCTTCAGACTCATTATCCCTAAAAAAGCAGATAACGGATATGCAAAATCGCTAAGGCATACACCTGCGAAAACAATAAGTATGACCGCGTACCTTATAAGGTTCTGCTTTATCGCAAACGTCCTTGCCGCGACCTCGTTATCGGTATTTAATGTGAGATTCTTATTTAAGCTCCACCACATGTGATAAGCACAGGCAAGCGCGAGCAAAACTCCTATCCAAAGCCCTATCGAATAAGCAGACATGCTCTTTACAAAGAACATGCCTCCCAACTGAGCAAGCACGCCAAAGACCAGTATACCGATCAGAAGCTCTTTTAAAGTGTCGTCGATCTTTGAAGTCTGATTGCTCATGAATCGGAATCCTCATCTTTGCCGTAGGTCTTGCGAGCAAGTATGTAGATATTGCGGCCTCCGGCTATCGCTCCGATAAAAAACAGCGCAACAAACCAGAACTGAGTACCGAAGTATCTGTCGATGTAATAACCGACAAATGAGCACATGCATATCGGTACTAACATATTTACCGCAAACTGTGTAACAAAAGTTAATATCTTGAAATTATTACGTTTATCCACACCCACAAACCTTCACACAATTAGATATATTATACATTAATTAGGATTTAGTGTAAAGGAATTGTAGGCCTTTTTTGAGATTTCATCCATGTTGACTGAAAGCGCCTTTTTTAGTAATATTTAAGGGACAGGGGAGGGTCTTGATATGGATTATCCTGTACTTTATCGCAAGCGTCTCATACCGGAGGAATGCATACCTCTAAAGGATGATATCATCCTTTATATGGACGATGAGATCATCGTTACAAAGTGGAACACCTTAAAGCCCAGAAAGGATTTTCACCACGGCTACTCGTGCTATTTTCTTAAGGAAGGCTACAAGGTGAGCAAGTTTCTGGCCGAGGATGATTCTCTTGTCTACTTCTACTGCGATATCGTTACCTATCTGTGGGACAGAGCGCAAAACACGCTAACGGTTGTGGATCTTCTGGCAGACGTGATAGTAAAGCCTGACGGCAAGATGAACGTCATAGACATAGATGAGCTCTGTGAAGCAAAGGAGAAGCTTTTGATAAACGATCAGCAGTTCTTCATATCCGTAAAGCAGCTCGGGGCCCTGATAAAGCTCATCCAGGACGGAAACTTCTCCACCCTGACAGACAGATTAAAAGAACATATTTAGATAATACATGCAAAAAAGAAACGGTGATCCCGTTTCTTTTTTTCTGTTACAGAATTGTTACACATCATCTGATAATATACACTTGCAAGGTGATTAAAGAAATACATCTTTTATTTCCGAATTGTGAACGTCGAAGTGACGTAACAAGAAAATATACTCCCCCTTTATAGGTCGTTCAGCAATGAGCGACCTTTTCCCTTTTATTTTATCCCCTTTATTTTTTAATAGAATATGTGTCCGCCTATCTGAATGCCGCTGAGACCCTCGATAGGGGTTCTGAAATATACGCAGGTGCCTACGTTTGTCTGTCCGTTCATCGCTGCATCGGCAGCACTGTAGCAGGCATCGGTTGCCCTGTTTTCCGCAAGCGCCAGAGCAAGCCTTCCGCTTCCTACAGGCGAAAACTGCTTGTTCTGATATATGACTCCAACGACCGTATCGGGATATACCGATGAAAGAACGCGGTTTATTACGACCGCACCTACGGCAACCTGTCCTTCATAAGGCTGGTTTCCCGCCTCGCAATAGATCAGATTTGCCAGAAGATATCTGTCTCCCTCTTCAAAGCTTACTTCGGAGATGTCCCTCCATTTTGACTGAGCAGCAAGCTTTGACATCCTGATCTCTTCTTCGAGCTTTTTCTTTAATGCCGCGATGTCGGCTTCCTCTTCCGCAGCCTTTGCTTCATACGCTGCTGCCACAGCCTCGGCATCCTTTATCTGTCCCGAATAGTTCTTTATGCTCGACGCCGTCGCATTGACATATCCGGTGACCTTTTCCTGCTCCGCAACAACATCCTCATGAAGCTTGTCAAGATCGGCCTTCTCATCCTTTAGTCTTGCCTCGGTATCCTCAATGCTGATCCTTGTAGCCTCGAGCTCGTCCTTCATCTTCTTATCGTAGGCTGACAGGCTCTCGATATAATCATTCTTGTTGAGAAGATCGGCAAAGTTCTTTGCGGAAAAGATCATCTCGGCAAACATGAAATCCTGCTTTTCATACATAAACTGTATGCGCTTCTTCATTGCCGCATACTGATCTGCTTCAAGCTGTCTGGCGATCTCAAGATCGGACTGTGTCTGCGTTATCTCTGCTTCCTTGTCCTCGATCCTTCCTTCGAGGTCTGCAAGATTGTTGCTCACCTCTTCAAGCTGATCGTTAAGCTGCGCCAGTTCACCCTGAAGCGAATGCTTCACATTGTTGAGGTCATCAATATTCTCTTTTGTCTCATTAAGGTTTTTCTTTGTTTCCTCGTGCTGCTGCTGAGCCTTCTCAAGCTTTTCCTTTGTGGTCTCGGCATAGGAATCAAAGCAAGGCAGTGTAGAAAAATACATGGTCACCGTCAAAAGAACGGCAACTGCCTTAAGAGATCGTCTCCTGACCATAAAAACTCCTAAACATCAATGGTTATCTGTCTTCCGCTGTGCTGATATTTTATATACTTTACGCCTGCAGCGTCAAACATCCTCTTTGAGGCGATATTTCCTGGTGTGTTTATATATTTGTCGCTGTCATATATGACAGTCTTTATACCGCTCTGGATGATAGCCTTTGCACACTCATTGCAGGGAAACAGTGAGACGTAGAGCTTTGCTCCCGCAAGCCCGCCGTTTCCTCCGCGGTAGTTTAATATAGCGTTTAATTCGCTGTGAGTAACATATGCATACTTTGTATCTAAAACGTCTCCGTCCCTCTCCCAGGGGAAATCCTCATCGGAGCATCCGTTCGGAAATCCGTTGTAACCCATGGACAGTATCTTGTTATCCTCGCTGACTATACAGGCTCCCACCTGTGTGTTGGGATCCTTTGATCTCATTCCCGCAAGCTTGGATACCCCCATGAAATACTCGTCCCATTTAATGTAGTCGGTTCTTTTCATACCCTGTCCTCTTTACTTGGTTCCGAATATCCTGTCGCCGGCATCTCCCAGACCCGGTACGATGTATGCATTTTCATTGAGCTTTTCATCCTTTGCTCCGACATAGATGTCGACATCGGGATGAGCCTTCTGCATGGCCTCTATTCCTTCGGGAGCTGCGATTATGCACATGAAGTGGATCTTCTTGCATCCCTTGTCCTTTAACATCTGTATAGCCGAAACAGCAGAACCGCCGGTAGCGAGCATAGGATCTACGACAAATACTTCTCTCTCCGCACAGTCTGCCGGAAGCTTGCAGTAGTACTCTATCGGAAGATGCGTCTGAGGATCCCTGTAAAGACCGATATGACCGATCTTTGCCGCAGGGATCAAAGAGAGCATTCCGTCTACCATTCCAAGACCTGCTCTAAGGATCGGAACGATCGCCATCTTCTTGCCTTTCAATGTCTTAGCCGTAGTCTTGCATATAGGTGTTTCGATCTCAACATCCTCAAGTTCAAGATCTCTTGTAGCCTCATAGCAGATGAGCATTGCTATCTCCGAGATCGTCTGTCTGAAATCCTTTGTTCCCGTATCAAGCCTTCTGATATAACCAATCTTGTGCTGAATGAGCGGGTGATCCATTATCACTAGTTTTGCCATCTTTCTTACCCCCTGATAATCAATTGTTTTCTATAAGATCTATCCTGCGCTGATGTCTCTCTTCACCCGAGAATTCAGTATCCAGGAAAGTATCCACTATCTCATTTGCAAGCATGGGACCAATAAGAGCTGCTCCCATCGCGAGCACGTTTGCATTGTTATGAAGTCTGGTCATCTTTGCTGACAGCGGCTCGCTGCACAGTGCGCATCTTATTCCCTTTGTCTTGTTCGCGGTTATCGAAATGCCTATTCCAGTAGTGCAGATGACTATGCCTTTTTCGCAGCTTCCATCAGCCACAGCCTCTGCAACGGCATGTCCGTAAACAGGATAATCACACGAACTCTTGTCATAGCAGCCGTAGTCCTTGCAGTCGATTCCCCGTTCTTCAAGGTGCTTGATGACGGACATCTTAAGATCGTATCCGCCGTGATCGCTTCCAATAGCTATCATCGTTTAACCCTCCAAACAGTCTAAATATGTATCATGTGATGACCTGCCGCCTTTAGCAGCCGGTTCATTATCGCCTGTCCTATTCCTGCGCTGTCAAAGCTCTCGCTGTAGATGACGTCAATATTCTCATCATCACATTCCCTGAGTATAGTATACAGCCTGTGAGCGATGATGTCTTCATCATTTCTGCTCCCTATGCTCTTTATCACGCCACTATCATATCTGTCGGCATTCTCATCCGTTGCTATCACACATACTTTCTTGTTTCTGCTTTCGGCTTCATGCGTCAGTTCATTGATCTTTTCAACCACAGCCGAAGCATATCCGTCAACTATGGTAAGCTCCCCTTTTGGCGCGTAATGTCTGTATTTCATACCCGGAGCTTTTGGTCTTTCCTTGCAGTCTCCGTCAAGGATAGTCCTGTCGACATCAACTTGTCCCAGCACCTCTCTTAACTGTTCAACAGTTATATATCCCGGTCTTAGCAGTACAGGTATGTCCCCCGTCAGATCGACTATAGTCGATTCAAGACCGATGCCGCTGTCCCCGCCGTCAATGATCATGTCTATACGCCCGTCCATGTCCTGGATGACGTATTTTGCGCTCGTGGGACTTGGCTTTCCGGAGATGTTCGCACTGGGAGCTGCCACATATCCTCCTGCTGCCTTTATGAATGCCGCCGCAGTCTTATGTATGGGCATCCTTATTGCCACGCTGTCAAGTCCTCCGGTCGTTTCAAGCGGTATCCGGTCTGATTTTTCAAGTATCATCGTTAAAGGTCCCGGCCAGAATCTGTCAGCAAGCTTTAGCGCATCTTCTGTAACCTTTGTAACGATAGATTCCATGTCATCAATATCTGCTATATGTACGATCAGCGGATTGTCGCTCGGTCTTCCCTTCGCCGCATATATCTTTTTGCTCGATTCGCGATTTAGAGCATCTCCTCCGAGTCCGTAAACCGTCTCTGTCGGAAAAGCGACCAGACCGCCGTTTTTTATTATCTCTCCGGCCTTATCTATCAGAGCTTCATCTATGTTTTCTTCATCTATTTTTATTATCTTTGTATCCATAATCTGCTACTGCCTGCTTTTACCTGTTTTTGCAAAGGCATTAAACACGCCGTCTCTTACAAGATCTATGACGCATCCGACAATGAACACGATGATGATGCAGATGATCATGTGAAATATCTGCCACCATTTTCCCTGTGCAGAGTCGATCAAAAGAAGATGCTGCCACTTTTCTCTGAGTACAATATTATCATGAAGAAGATATACGCCAAACGTATACTTTGCTATTTTGTTTATCCATGGACGGTGTCCGATATCCATATTTGCAAAGACTGCAAACAGACCGATGCTTGCGATCAGTACCGCGACATAGTTGTAGCAGTATGTCATGTCCATATAGTATTCAAGCTTTCCCGTGCTCCTTACAATGAACGAGAACGCATAAGCGATCAAAAACGTTATCAGACTGAATGCCGCATATATAACAAGTCCGAATCTTGCCGTTTCCTTTTTGGTCTTATTATCTGTAAAAGGCAGGCCGTATGTCCTTATATATCCTCCGATAAGGTAAAGGATAATGAACCATATCATGTCATTGCCGTATTTATCCCAGGGGATCAGATACGGATCTATCGATTTGAATCCGCAAAATACCGCTATGAGTGCAAGAAGCACTGTCTTATAGCTTTTCTTGTCAAGCTTTGATATAGCGACATTCAAAACATACGAGATCAGATACAGCATTATGTATGCTGTGGCAAACCAGTAATGCTCGTATGTCACCGGCAGAAATATCTGCTGCTTTACTGAAAGAGACGCGCCTTTAAGATCAAATGCGCCAAATGCCGACATAATGAGAGGAACAAGGATCGAATATGAAAGCACCTGTGCCCAGAGCCTTATCAGTTTTTTTAGGTTCCATTTTGAGTCAGTAGCAAAGTATCCGCTTATGAACACATATGCATTGACAGATGAAACACACAGAGCATAAATGATCCAGTAGATCACGTTTGTCATGCTGCAGTCTATAGATAGCTTTTCAATCTTCATGCCCTTTGTCATGTAGTGCATGGCTATGATCATGAGCATCGATATGATCCTTAAAAGCTCAAAGCCTGACTGTCTTTTATTCTTTTGGCCTGTCTGAATACTTGATTCAATCATATCTATATCTGTTCGTTCCATCTGTGGATCAAGGGGTCCTCATATTTATCCATGAAATCATTTCCCAGCATGATCTTTTCATCGGCAAATTATATAGCATCAACTACTGTAAATATCGAAACGACTCTGTCCATATGCAGCTCATCAAAGTAGTTCATCATCTCCATGGGAAAGCGCCCGCGTATTATGATGCAGTCGCTAAAATCATCTGTATCATAATCAAGGATATCTCTCGGGTGAGGCTTGATGAATGCTATGCAGTCTTTTGCATACTCGTTTATGATATCCCTCATGATCCTCTTTCTCGTTTCAAGATCACAAACGGGATCGGATAGGATCATTACCTTCTTTTTGTCAGATCCTGCATCTTTTATCTGCTCAAGCAGCTGCTTTGGATTATCCATGAAGATATCCAGCAAAAGATGACTGTCATCTTTTGATACATTTTGGATGAGCTTTTTTCTCGGTACTTCGATATAAGCATCGTTTTTGTACTTGATGGCGCCAAGATCATTGACTTCCATATCAATGCAGTACTTTGAATAGCCGTTTTCGATAAAGATAAGTCCCAGTTTAGCCATGAATGCCTTGAGTCCGAAATGTCCTCTGTTTGCGTATCTTGCATCATCGCAATAGACAATCGTATCAAGTCCGTCTTCAAGCGCATGATAATATATATGCTTATAATTCAGATAATATCCTATCGGATCGGAATCGCAGAACACGTATATATCCTTATACTGCTTAAAGTCAACGGGTACATTCTTTTCCTGAGCTTTTCCAAGCTTTTTTGTATACTTGATTCTCTGCATGAGATTAAGAATTATATTTCCCCTGTCCATGTGATAGGCCATGACATCAGGGAGCTTTACATCTTCGATCTCATCAAACATATATACTTCTTCAAAAAGTCCGCTGTCCTTTGCCCTGTCTTTTAAAGAACCGAAATCATTGGACATCGTGCTGAGAACAAGAGTGGCATTGCCCCTTGCTTCAGGTTTTAAGTTCAGCTCTTTTATAACAGCTATATATACATGATAAAATGTATGACACACATATATTCTGTCTTTCATAGATTAAAGATCATACTCCTAAACGTTTGCGCAGATTGCGATATGTCCAAAGCAGTCTGTAGTAAACAAAGAATTCAAAAGTCGACTTTTGAGCCATGTCGATGAGCTTTTGCTCCTCTTTACCCACTCTTTCAAGATAATATCTGTTCTTTTGAAAGTCAGGAAATCTATCCCGCATCTCCTCACTCATCTTCTTTACAAATCCCATCCTGGCTGGTCTTACACATGGCATGTAAGTAAAGAGTGTGTTGACATAGAAAAGCTGTGTGAACTTAAATTCTATCTCTTCTTTAAACTCATCAAAAAAACCGAGTCTTTTTGCTTCATCGATTATGATGCGTCCCGCCGCCATCCTGTCCTCGCATCTTCTTTCAGAAAATGAATGGACGGTTGATGTATCATGCTGGTAGTAATAATACAGGGGCTCCTTTATGTATTCAAACCTGCCTGCAGTGAGAAGATAGCCGTCGCTCATCGCATTATCTTCATAGAATATATCCTCGGGAAAGAAGAGCTCATTATCGATTATCGTCTGTCTTTTGAATATCTTGACGCAAAGGCTTCCTCCGTCAAGAATGAGGCTTGCCTTTCTGTCATGATCAAGCTCTCCTGTCTGATCATCTCTTGAATTTGCATCTACCGGCCCATTGATCTCGTATGTATGATCGTTTACCATGACATAGTCACAGCCTACAACACCTGCTCCTGTCTCCTCAGCTTTTGTGATAAGCTTTTTATACATATCGGGATCTATCCAGTCATCGGCATCAATAAAGCCTATCCATTCGCCTTTGGCCTGTCTTATTCCGATGTTCTTGGCTCCGCCCTGATGCCTGTTTACATCACTGTGGATCGCTCTTACCAGATCAGGATGTTTCTGCTCATAGCTTTTCATGATCTCAAATGACGCATCCGTGGAAGCGTCATCGACAGCTATTATCTCGTAATCATCAAGATTCTGGGAGATCAGAGAATCCAGGCAGAATGTAAGCTTGTCATCTGCCTCCATGTTGTAGACGGGTACGATTATACTTAACTTCATATGATCACTCTTTAGTTTCTTCCAAAAGATCGTTTTCCTTAAGTCTTTCTATTATATCTATGATATCGCTTACAGGTACACCGATGCGTTCACTCAGATCCAAAAGATCGTTTTTTCCGTCACAGTAGGATATGACATCGCGCTGAACAAGTATCGTATCATAGATACCCTTTCTGCTGATATCCGAATACAGACCTCGTTTTCCCAGCTGAGGCTCGCACAGTACCTTCATCCTGTAGCGTGCGTTCTTTTCAAGAATGTTAACAGCTTCCATCATCGCATCATATGCGCCCTGAAAGCCTTCTTTAGATACAAAGTCCATGTTGTCAGCCGATGTGTGATATTCGGCAAACTCACCGAATTTTGACCTGCAGAAGCATACGACCGGAAGATCAACTCCGGGCGCATTATACTGCCTCTCATCCGAACCGCGCTTGTTGAATCCGTAAATGGTATGCTTTTCCTTGTAGCTTAATACATTTAAAAGTACTCTGTCCGCATAAGTATCCGCATATCTTGAATGTATCATCGAATAGTCATTGTCATCGCCGACGCACGACAGTACAAATCCTGCCTTTAAATGCTTCTGCAAATAAGCCACATGATCATTCTGGCTCAAGTACGTTATAGATCCTATTGTCTCGGGTACGAATACAAATCTGTATGTATATCTTCTGTGATCCATTGAAGCGATCGTATTGATGAGTTCTGCTGCAAGCGCAGGACCCGAGCACTCATTATCCGCCATTGAAGGATGACAAAACTATGTCGAGAACATGATCTCCTCATCACTGTCACCGGGTATGATCGCCTCAGCATAGTTAAGCACTCCGTCAAACAGCTCACTGTCTATATACATGTGATATCTGCCGTCTTTTAAGGAATCCAGTTTATTCTTGCTCATGCAGAAGCCAAAGCGCTCCTTGTAATACGAGGTCACATACGGTATCACATCGGGCTGGTTTTCTTCAACATATATATGCCTTTTTAATTCATCAAGATCCACCCATTCATCCACAGGTGTAGAATATCCAAGCACATGAAGATTTGATTCCTTCATGTCTATGATTTGATCACCGTTTTCGTCTTCTATATAGGCTTCTCTTATCTTCCACTCCTTAGGAACAGTCCAGTCAAACACCAGTGTTCCATAAGGTATATCAGAAATCTTAAGCTTTGTTCCCGATGATGCGATATACTCTTCTATATCGCTTAATGTCTGTCTGACACCTTCGCCCGTTATGCTTCTCGTATAGGGAAATATCTTCTCAGCAAACCGGTACATACGCCTTCCGGCTTCAAAACCATCACTCATGATCCCATCCTGCCTTCTTTACGTTTCTTTGATCAGATGATATATCAGTCTTCGTACTTCTCGACCAGTTCCTTGATCTTGCTGATCGTAGACATGTTCTCGACCAACAGATCCTCTTCATCCACAGTGATCCCGAATTCCTCTTCAAGACTGACCACCACTCCCACACAGGTCATGGAATCAAGTCCGTACTCCAGAAGATCCGTATCTTCCTCAATCTGTTTTGCATCATCTTCTGCCAATTCCAATACAGATATGACTATCTCTTTGATCTTATCTTCCATTTTGATCCGCCTTTCTATTCAATGATCTGCCTGCACTTAATATCAAGTTCATCAGTTCTTGACTCATCACCACCCAGGCACAGGGTGAACAGTCTGCCATACTCACCTGTCCTGTTCGAATTTACAGTCTCGGATGTGTATACGAATACACCGTCTCTGTCCTTGTATGCTATCCCGGCATCGGCCAGTTTATTCACTATGTTAATATATCTGTCGCCATTGCAAAGCTTTACCTTACGGTAAGAAGCAAATATCTTGTCTGTTACTTCCTTGCATCTGTTCGGTATAAACGAAAGATAAGTCGACAAAGTGAATCTTCCGTTGATCTCCACTATTGGTACCAGTTCACCTGTACTAAGGATCATCGCATCTATGCCGAGTATGCCTCTGTAACCTTCTGTGTATAGTTCTTCACCTATTATCCTGCCGCATTCATCACACTCATTTACGATCTTTTCATCAAAGGAGGGCGGTATAACAGATCCTGTATATACGGTTCCGTTAACTCTCTGTTCCTTAACGGAGAACACTTCAACATGCGGCTTACCTTCATCTTCTCCTACATAGACCTGATAGTTCAGATCAGTAAGCTTATCACACCACTGTTCCACGATCCATTCTCTGTCCTCAGAAATATCATAGAATCTCTTTATGATAAGAAGCGTGCTCTTAAGTTTGGCAGCCGTTTCAACTACCCAGAGCCCTTTGCCTGATGCACCGTGAGGTTCCTTGATTATTATCCTTCCAAACCTTTCAAGATACTCTCCTGCCGTGCTGCACAGTTCATCATACCCAAGGCATATCTTTCCTTCAGGGACTCTAAATCCGTGTTCTATTGCAAATCTTCTCGAATAGACCTTGTCATTCACTCTGATCGCATCTGCAGATTTAGGCCCGAATATATCCACACCCAGTTTCTGTGCTATCTTCTCTTCAAGGGATGAAACTCCGTACGGAACAAAAACGACCTTCTCCCTGTTCCTGCACAACTCCTTTATCCTGTCTGTCAGGCTTTTATCTTCCAGTACTATCTCGGATATGCTCTTATCATCATCCTTTAGCGACGGACACACTATAGAGGGGATCTCCGCTCCGAAGTTTCGCATTTCCTCAAGATATTCAACATCAGGTTCGTCCCTTAATATCAAGATATCCTGCTGCCTTGTTATCAACAGGTTCATCTCTTCCATATGGGCTACAACAATGTCATCTCCTGCACTTTTTACCGTAAATACATTGTTATTCCAGTATTTCTCAACGCCGATATTAAAGAGCCATATCACCGTATATTCATCATTTTCTCTAATATGTCTAAGCAGATCAAAACTCATTTTCTTACTTAATACTCCTGCAGTTTTAGGATGTCATCGGCTTCTCCCCTTCGTCTTAAGACGGTGACTGTATCTTTCTCAGCCATTATCTCCGCCGGTGATTCATGACTTAGAAACAGTGAAGGGCTGTAGGTAAATCCGTATGCACCCGAACATTCGATCACAATAAGATCCCCTGCGTCAACACCTTTATCCATCATGACCTTCTGTCCCATCACATCCAGGCTTGTACATAAAGGACCGCATACCATGGTCTCGATATCCTCAGTCTTATTGCTTTTGCTTATTGCCCTTTGCGGGAAATTATTACGGACAAATCTTCCGAGGAAGGCTGCAGACGAATGGAAGTTGGACCCACCGTCGCATATAAGAAATCTCTGTTCCTTGGAATCCTTGCGATATAACACTTTTGTCACCATCACTCCCGCTAAAGCCATAAGGAACCTTCCGCTCTCGAAGATCACTTCGGTACCTGCAAGTTCAGATCCCATTCGTTCATGCAGTTTTTGCATCTTGCTCTTTAAATCCTGCACATCTAGAGGCTCTTCGTTTTTGAAGTATTTAACTCCGAACCCTCCGCCGCAGTTAAGATATCTAAGCTTGATACCGTACTCTTTTGAGAGTCTGACAGCCAATTTCATGGCATATTCGGTATTACCGATTATGTCCTCGACCTTAAGCATCTGGGTTCCCATATATATCTGGAATCCAACCGTTTCTATGTTGGAAAGACCTGAAAGCCTGTCAAAGAACTCTTTATCCAGTTCTTCCTCTTCTGCACCGAACTGTGAGGGGAGTCCCGTCATTTTGATCTTGGCATTAGAGAAGCACTGTGTAGGATTGATGCGTACCGCAATACGTGCTTTCCTGCCAAGTTTCGCAGCTATCCTGTCAACTATTTTAGCCTCATACAAGGAATCAACATTGATGACCTTCAAGCCATTTTCCACAGCGAATTCTATCTCTTCTTCGGTCTTGCCGGGACTCGTAAATATGATCTCATCACCACTATATCCTGCTTTGAGTGCTGCAACGATCTCTCCTTTAGATGCCGTCTCTATTCCCAGCCCCTCTTCTTTAAAAGCCCTGCAAATCCCGACTAGGGGATTACATTTCATTGCATAATATACTGAGGCTCCCGGATAAACGGAATCCTTAAGCAGTCTGCTGTTCTCTCTTATTACATCTCTGTCATATACATAAAGAGGCGTCCCGTACTTCTTTGCCAGTTCCTCTATTCTCTCATCAGTCAAATTGTAGTTCATCATATCCTCTTGTATATAAGCGATTCATCCGGATGAGTCCGGCCGCCCGCCCAGTCTATCACATATCCTTTAAGGTCATACCATTCATCGGCGTTGTGCTCTTTTAGGTTCTTTACAATTAAAGGGTAGGATCCCGCCAGATCAACAAGCTGAAGTTCT
>JAGCXJ010000283.1 GCA_017961385.1 Lachnospiraceae bacterium | reverse complement strand
GGGATCCGATAAATATTACCGTTCCCACCGGTAATTTCGGGAATATACTGGCTGCATATTACGCTTCGCTTTTGGGACTTCCCGTAGGTAAACTGATATGTGCTTCAAACGAGAACAAGGTTCTTTATGATTTCTTCGGCACGGGAACGTATGACAGAAACAGAGAATTCATGCTCACAAATTCTCCTTCAATGGATATCCTGATCTCCTCAAATCTTGAGAGATTAATCTATATGATAGCAGGAGAGGACAGCCAAAAGGATGTAAGTTTAATGCAACAGCTTTCCAAAGAGGGAAAATATGAGATAAGTCCCGATATGAAGGAAAAGCTTAGTGACTTTGTCGGAGGATATGCTACTCAGGAAGAGACATGCCAGACAATAAAGGACATGTTTGACAAGACAGGCTATGTTCTTGATACACATACGGCAGTTGCATCCAAGGTTTATAAGGACTATGTAAATCGTACAGGTGATAAGACAAAGACTGTTATAGCTTCAACAGCAAGTCCCTTCAAATTCACGACGTCGGTAATGGAAGCAATCGAGGGCATAAAATCTGATGAACCTGATTTTGAACTTGTAGACAGATTGAGCAAAATTTCAGGCATGAAAGTGCCTAAAGCAATAGAAGAGATAAGAACAGCACCGACAAGACATGACCATATATATGAAAAGGAAAACATGGTCGATGCAGTAAAAGAGTTTTTAGCTTTGTCATAAGGAAACCACGAAAAGGGGGTTCCTTGTGATCGAGGAATTTCGTGGTACGGGGGTAAAGTATGAGTAAGGAAATCAACTATTCTGAGATAACACCGCAGATCGAAAGACTTGCGGCTATGAGTAAAGAAGCCGGCGTTATAGATTCGGACCTTTTTGTGAAATATGACGTAAAGAGAGGCCTTAGAGATCTTAACGGCAAAGGAGTACTTGCAGGACTGACTCACATAAGTGATGTTCGTGCAACAAAGGTTGTTGACGGACAGGTCGTTCCTGATTACGGCAGCCTGTTCTACAGGGGCTATAATGTCAAGGATCTTATTGACACTACAAAGATCGACAAGAGGTACTGCTTTGAGGAAGTTACATATCTGCTATTATTTGACAAGCTTCCTAACAAGCAGGAACTTAAGGAATTCTGTGATATGCTGGCATTTTACAGAACTCTTCCCACAAGTTTTGTCAGAGATATAATCATGAAGGCACCCAGCAAGGATATGATGAACACCCTTGCAAGAAGCGTATTGACACTGTATTCATATGATGAGAAGGCAGACGACGTTTCCATGCCTAATGTACTTCGCCAGTGCCTGCAGCTGATAAGCATCTTCCCGATGCTGTCAATATACGGATATCAGGCATACAGCCACTATCATGACGGAAAGAGTCTGTTCATTCATCAGCCAGATCCTGAACTGTCTGCAGCTGAGAATATCCTTCATCTGTTAAGGCCTGACAGCAAATTTACACCGCTGGAGGCTCGTATACTTGATGTTGCGCTCGTGCTTCATATGGAGCATGGCGGCGGTAACAATTCATCATTTACGACACACGTAATCACATCATCACTTACTGATACATATTCTACGATCGCAGCTGCCATAGGATCGTTAAAAGGTCCCAGACACGGCGGTGCGAACATAAAGGTCGTTAGAATGATCGAATGCATGAAAAATGAGATTAAGGACTGGAAGGATGAGGATGAGGTAAGTGCTTATCTGTTAAAACTTCTTCATGGTGAAGCTTTTGACAGATCCGGACTCATCTATGGTGTCGGACATGCGATTTATTCAAAATCTGATCCGAGAGCCGAAGTCCTAAAGAGCTTTGTCGGCAAACTTGCTCATGAAAAAGGACTGGATGATGAATACGGTCTTTATACTATGATCGAAAGACTTGCTCCTCAGATCATTACAAACGAACGTCATATGTATAAGGGTGTCAGCATAAACGTTGACTTCTATTCAGGCTTTGTATACAGCATGCTGGGACTTCCCGAAGAACTGTTCACTCCTCTGTTCGCAATAGGAAGAATCTCAGGATGGAGCGCACACAGACTCGAAGAACTTGCAAATAACGGAAAGATAATAAGACCCGCATACAGGACATTATGCGAGGAAAGAGACTATATAGATTTTGATGATAGAGATTGATAACAAAAATGCACGTCATAGGACGTGTATTTTTGAGTTAATGAAAAGGGA
The DNA here is from genome assembly GCA_017961385.1 of Lachnospiraceae bacterium. Taxonomy (GTDB): domain Bacteria; phylum Bacillota; class Clostridia; order Lachnospirales; family Lachnospiraceae; genus Colinaster. The sequence continues at coordinate 2,279 of JAGCXJ010000283.1, read as the reverse complement.
ATCATGAGAGAACAGATCAGTATTTTAAGACAGGAGATGAAAAAAAACGGCATAGACTGGTACATGGTCGTGACTGCCGATTATCATAACTCCGAATATGTTTCGGATTATTTCAAATGTCGTGAATGGTTAAGCGGTTTTACCGGTTCAAACGGAACTCTTCTTGTCAGCAGTGATGTTGCTTATCTGTGGACTGACGGACGCTATTTTGTTCAGGCAGGCATTGAACTTGAAAACACCGGGATCAAACTCATGAAGATGGGTGAAGAGAATGTTCCAAAGATAAAGGAATATCTCGAGAAGCATATGAAGCCGGGCGAGGTGCTTGGCTTTGACGGAAGGACATGCAATGCTGATTATATCAACAGCATATACGAGTTCATCGGCAGGGATAAGACTTTAAAGTATGATCTGGATCTTTGTGAAAAGATATGGAAGGACAGACCGGCCATCAACTGCTCTAAGGCATATGTGATAGGTACTGAGTTTACAGGCGAGTCATATCTTAACAAGATAAAGAGGGTAAGAGACTATCTTGATAAGTACAACTGCCAGTATCTGTTTTTAAGCAAGCTTGATGATATCATGTGGCTCTTCAATATAAGAGGGGAGGATGTTGAGTATAATCCTGTTGTGCTCTCATACGCATGCATTTCGAAGGATGACTGCTATCTGTTCATTCAAAATGAAGCTGTGAGCGAGGAGTTTGCTCTTTATGCTAAGATAAACAACATTGTTCTAAAAGACTACAATGAAGTCTACAGCTTTTTGGAAGACAGTTTCAGAGAAGATAAAAACTTTAATACCGTAGACAGTGTCGAACCCAATATATGCGCTGATCTAAAGCAGATAAACTACTGCGTATACGGACTACTGAAAGGCAAGACAAATATAGTGGACAGCGTTAATCCGACTACCCTGTTCAAGGCAGTAAAGAATGCGACAGAGATTGAAAACATGAAGGAGTTCTTCCTCCTTGATTCGGTAGCTGTATGCAGATTCTTATATAAACTCGATATGAGAGTAAAGGCTCATGAAAGGGGAGAATATCCCGGTGACTATCTTAAGGATGAAAACGGAGATATACTTTCTGAAAAGTCAGCAGAGAGACTTATAGATGAACTTAGGAGTCAGATACCGGGATTTAAGGGACTGAGCTTTACAACCATAAGTGCTTATGGAAGCAACGGCGCAATGATGCATTATGAAGCAGGTGATGATGGAGGAGCCCTCTTAAAGAATGAAGGCTTTTTGCTCGTTGACAGCGGAGGACAGTATTTAGGAGCAACAACAGACGTAACAAGAACTATTGTCCTTGGAGATATAAGTGATGAACAGAAAAGAGATTTCACACTCGTATTAAAGGGTATGCTAAATCTTATGAATACGCAGTTCATTAAGGGATGTACTGGAAGAAACCTGGATATTATCGCAAGAGCGCCTCTGTGGAAAATGGGCATGGATTACAAGTGCGGAACTGGTCACGGGGTAGGGTGCTTCTTAAATGTTCATGAGGGACCGCATTCGATAAGATGGAGATATATAGAAAACAGCCATGAGACGGAACTGGAACCGGGAATGGTCGTAACGGATGAACCAGGTGTATATAAGGAAGGCAGATACGGAATTAGGACAGAGAACACACTTTTAATAGTGGAAGGAGATAAGACTGAAGATGGCTCTTTTCTTAGATTCGAACCGCTTACACTTGTGCCGATCGATCTAAGAGCTGTTGATCTGTCTTTACTTGAAAGAGAGGATATAAGGCAGCTTAGAGATTATCAGAGTCTCGTGATCGATTCTTTATCGCCGCATCTTACGGATGAAGAAGCAAAGTGGCTAAAAGGTTTTCTTATCACTGAAAATTTATAATTTGTTTACATTTGCGTAACCGAAAAATTGTTGACTTTAATCGTCTGTTTTGCAATAATAGTCGTGATGTGTTTTTGGCACAAATGTATAATTAATTCACTTTATAAAGGAAGGAAAAAATAAAATGGCAAACATCGATTTAACCAAGTACGGTATCTCTGGTACCACAGAAATTGTTTACAATCCTTCATATGAGGATCTGTACAAGGAAGAGATGAAGCCTGAGCTTACAGGCTTTGACAAGGGCGTTAACACAGAACTTGATGCAGTTAACGTTATGACCGGTATCTATACAGGTCGTTCACCTAAGGACAAGTATATCGTTATGGATGCAAATTCAAAGGATACTGTTTGGTGGACATCAGACGAGTACAAGAACGACAACCATCCCATGAGCGAGGATGTTT
>JAGCXJ010000282.1 GCA_017961385.1 Lachnospiraceae bacterium | reverse complement strand
TTCCTGTTCTTTCTTCGCGATGAAGGTTGTCGATAAATACTATGCTGTTTCCGTATGCCTTGTCATATCCCATCATATGCTCATCGGCAAAGTCATCAGCATACTCCATCACCCAATGGCTGGGCTCGGATTTATATCCCTCTAAAAGCAGGGATCTGTCTAATGTAACAACTGCAATATCACATTTGATCCTGTCTTCTACAGATGAGATAAGTTCATCAAGCTCTCTTTCCTGGGCATCGGTCAGATTCTCGGCATAATCAAATACGTTTCCTGTAAGATCCGTATCCGCATTAGTCCAGGTCATCTCAGAATTACCAGATTTTGATATCCTGACACCGATACATACGATCGCCATTATCGCTATTATTATGAACGGTATCTTAAAATAGTTTAAAAACTGTTTCATCTCTTCTCCTAAAGCAGCATTCCCCTAATAAGAAAACCGGCTAACATCGTAAGCACAAATACAGTAACACCGTAAGCTAAAACCTTGCCTTTGGCTACGGGAGTGACTCCTAAAACCTTGCCGGTCTGGCCGTTTACATGATATTTGTACTCCTTGCCCTGATAGCTGTATATGTATTCCCATACAGGAAGCAGAGCATAGTCTACAGCTTTTTTTACGGGATTAATGTTTTCATGGACATTTGTGACTGTGGCATATCCTGTAACGGTAGCTTCCATCATGGCCTTCGAATCCTTCATGACCTTGTTTAATGCTCTGGGTGTGAGCTCTCTCTCACCCATGTTGTATTTTTCTGCCAAGAAGCCTGACATGTACTTATCCTGATGCTGCTCAAGCTCTTTGTAATTATACGGCTCGATAAGATCCATGAGTCCGTCATCCATTGCAATGGATGCATCGACAGGGACCTTTTCAAAATCAGCATACATCTGTCTTGTAATGTCAAAGTAGGATGTCTCGGTATACTGATATGAACCGCTGACCCATGTCCTTACCTTTGTTCCTGTTGCCTGATAGTTCATGTCGCTGTGATAGTCATACATGAAAAACGGCACATAGCTGCCCTCCATCTTGTCAAGGCTGGCATTTGATAAAAAGCCTGCAGGTGTAAAGGGTCGTTTTGAAAACTCCTTTTTAAGCCTATCCTTGGCATCCTGCTTGCCTATCTTGAAGGGTATTATAAGATGCGGCAAAAACTTGCCGCTTACTCTTTCATCCAGTATTACATAGTTCCCGCAGTTTGGACATTTTGTCGCAGAGGTATGCTCGGTTATATCTATCGGAGCTCCGCAGCTTGCGCATGTCACCTTTTTTTCTTCAGTTATCTGCGGTGTTGCCATCTTTTCTTCAGAATCGACAGATTCGCAGTGCGGGCAGCACATAGCCTTCTTTTCGGGGCTGTATACAATGTTTCCGCCACAGTTTTTGCATCGAAATAACATAAACTACATCCTTTCGGGCGCGCCAAATCCAAGAATCTCTATGCATTCTTCAAGGATCCTTTTACATGTAACGAGTAATGCTATATAGCTTTCCTGTTTATCTGCATCTTCCTCGGCAAGTATCCTGCACTCATGATAAAAGCCGTTAAAGCTGTTTGCCAGATCATATATATATGAACAGATCTTGTAAGGAGCCAGATCCTCATATGCCGCTTCTATAGAAGCAGCAAACTTCGTGATATCCATCATCAGATTTTTCTGATGCTTTGAATCTATCAAGCTTATCTTTGCATCTTCCGCACTCTTGCCGTTTGCTTCATACTTTGCAAGGATGGATTTGATACGTACTATTGTGTAGAGGATATACGGACCTGTATTTCCTTCAAATGAAGTAAACTTGTCTATATCAAAAATGTAATCCTTTGTAGGCTGGTTTGACAGATCACCGTACTTTACGGCTGCGAGAGCAACAATATCGGCAGTCTTTCTTGCTTCGTTTTCATCAACCTCTCTGTTGTCTGTTATCTTTTTATACATCTCATCATTGATCTCTTTAAGAAGAGACTCAAGACGCATAACACCGCCTTCACGGGTCTTGAACGGCTTGCCGTCCTTTCCGTTCATCGTACCGAAGCCAAGGAATGCAAGTTCAGTATCATCTTTTACGATACCTGTCTTTTGAGCGCACCTGAATACCTGGGTAAAATGCATCTCCTGACGCTTGTCTGTTATATACAGTATCTTGTCGTATGCAGATGTACTCATTCTATCAAGGATCGTTGCAAGATCTGTTGTGGTATATAAAGCAGCTCCGTCCTTTTTAAGTATCATGCACGGAGGTATCTCCTTTGCATCGTCATCCTTTTTAACATCTACGACAAGAGCGCCTTCACTTTCATAGGCAAAGCCCTTATCCTTCATCATCTGTACCATGTCTTTGATATACGGCTTAGCATCGCTCTCGCCCTTCCATAATTCAAAGGATACATTAAGCTTGTCATAGTTCTTCTTAAGGTCGGGTATTGAAACATTCATGATATGCTTCCAAAGAGCAGTACGTCCCTTATCACCCTGCTGGAGCATGAATGTATCATTCATGGCTTCTTCCTTGTAAGCCTCATCCTCTTTTGACTTTGCTGAAGCTGCAGGATAGATCTCCTCAAGATCAGATAAGGTAAACGGAGGTTCATCCGGGTAATCGCCTGTGTAGTCGCTGTCAAAGTATACAAGATCGGGATGTCTTTTTCTCAATTCAGTCATGATAAGGCCCATCTGCAGGCCCCAGTCGCCAAGATGGATATCGCCTGTGACATCGTCTCCCATGTAGCGGCAAAGATTCTTTATGCACTGTCCTATAACGGCACTCCTTAAATGACCTACATGCAGAGGCTTTGCTACATTCGGTCCGCCGTAATCGATGATCATCTTTTTTGAGCCTGTAGCTTCGAGTCCGAACTTTTCAGATGTGCTCATCTTGCTGACGTAATCAATCAGAAAATCATCTGAGATATTCATATTTATGAATCCCGGATTTATTACTTCAACATCCTTGACCGCTGTGCATGCAGACAGCTTGTCGGCAACATCGTTAGCGATCATTGCCGGAGCCTTTTTATAGAGCTTTGCACCTGCCATTGCACCGTTGCACTGCACTTCGCAAAGATCCGGTCTGTTTGACCATGTGACCTTTCCAAGAGCTGCGTCGTAACCTGCTGCCTCAAAAGCCTGTGCCATTTCATTTCCTATCAAATCCAATATCTTTTTCATCTTAAAAATCCTTATCTATATGTAAAAAAATCCCTAATATTATACTCGTTTTTCATGATAAATACAATCAATACGTCCAGTCCTCAAAGAAGATGCGCTTCTCCTTTATTCTGCCATGTCGCTTGTTGTATTCGTTTGCGGTAGCGATACCGATAAGAACAGATCCTGCGATGAGCAGATATACCCACCATGCGATCGACAGCCACAGCACTCTTGTAGAACTTATGAGAAGTAGAGCAAGCGTAACTACCGCCATGATAAACCACTGCTTCTTTCTTGCAAGATATGACCATACGATGACGCCAACCATGATTATGCCTAAAAACAGTGCATCCGAAAGCTCATAGGAATCTATCGCAGATATCAGCTGAATCAGGCTGCAGATGCAGGCAATGACAAATGTGACCCATCCCCCTCTTTCATCAGTACGCGAGCGGTATACCACGATCATGTTAAATACAGCTGCAAGCATTATGCCCGTTATACGCCATTCTATCTCCCACTCGTTTGATATATATAGCCAGGGCTGTGTAAACCACGCAAATAAAACGATAAGAGACGAAGCGGTGAGCACTCCCCTGTTCAGGGCTGAATCCCTGTTGTCGTCATATCTTCTGTAAAAGCTCAGGACAAATACGGCAAGCAGAAGTATTCCCATGCATCGAATGCCGTCATCCCTTTTGTTTATGATCTCTATCAGAGGGAGTATGCCCGATATATTGATCCAGTCATCAACCCATGTCTTGTTTGCGTTTCCTCCTTCAAGAAATCTGTGAAGCACAAATCCAAGGATGGTTGAAACGATAAATGCACACACGAATGCCCAGATCGGCGGATCATACTCAAACATCAGTACATAGATCTGTATGACAGGCAAAAATGACCATTTAGACAGTCCGGCAAAATGCTGATAGACCATATATGCCGCACCGACAAGCGCCGCAAGAATGAATATACCCTTTGCATCAACACTCGATGCAAGGAATGAAAATGCGGCAAGTACAAATCCGGTCTCGATAAGAAGCTTCTTGCTCTTTTTCATGTAGGCATATACAAACATGCCTATCACACCTGCCAGATATACGGCTATCTTGTAAAAGAATATCCTCTCATCCGCATATGAAAATGCACTTATGGATGCAAACTCTATCGTAAAGCAAACGGCAAGTATTACTGTCCAGAGATAGCCAAGACCTTCCTTGTACTTTCTGTATATGAGTGAGATCAGAGAGGTTCCTAACATGAACATGAGGATCGCCCACTCGGATATGAATTCATCTTTAATATAAAAGAACGGCTGCATTGCAAGATCTATCGTAAATATGACTGCCGCAAAGGTTAACAGTATGTTTTGAACATATATATTCGTTCTCTTATAAAAGCTGACAAAATAAAGCGACAGGAGAATAAATGCAAAAAATACCCAGTTTTCTCCCTCGTTTGAGATAACGATTATCGCGCATACGGCAGGTATCACGGCAGCTATAGAGAGCCACTCGATCCTTGATCTGTCCTCATTTATTTCAAAGATATTCTTTTGAACAAATCTTGTACCGATGACAGTGATCGCAACGATCGCATACATCAGAATGAATCCTATGATGCGGCCTTCTGATATGTCGGACATATGCTCAGAAATGATATCGCTTAAGAGCATGCTTAGGGAATAATATATGATACATGCCGGTATGATGCCCGTAAAGTTCTGTCTGTCCTTTCTTTGAAGGATGTATTCGATCACTGCTACAGGTATCAGGATATATAAGAATATTTCTTCCGAGCCTGAGACTGCGGATATAGAAGTGATCACCGCAAAGATCTGCATGAATGCGGTCGATACATAAACCTGTCTCTTTTTAAACAGGTCATATGCATAGACTAAGATGAGTATCGTCCAGGTAAGTATAAGATCGTATGTCCTGTCAGGAAGCATCCTGTCAGACATGCAAAGGCATATGATGCTGAGACCTCTTGCTATCGCTCCTATCCCCGTATCAGAATTAAATCTGTCTTTGATAAACAGATAACCTAAAATGATGACCGCTATGCCCACTGCATAAAAAGCCAGTGCATCACTAAGTTCGGTCTCGATATGCCTGTCAAAGTCAAAGACTGTTTCAAGTGTTGCCAGGCATATAAGGATAAATGATGCGATACGCGCTATCTTAGTGATCGAGACTTTGCATTCAAACCGTTTTTCATAAAGGGATGCCGCTATCAAGGATATGATCAGAAATACACCGCAGCTTATAAGCTGAGCCTTGAAATCCGTGGTCACATGAACAGTCAGTATCTCGACAGTCAGAAGTACAAATCCAAAGCTGATGCTGCTTAATAGCACCATGTCATAGATCCATCTTCCTGCTAAAAGACACAGTGCGATTATGGCAGTGGTTATTCCCCAGATGAGGGCTGCACCGTTTTCAAAATCCCTGTAATAGCCGCCGTACCATCCAAAATAACCTGCCGCTAGGTTTATAAACGCCAAAGCTCCGCTTCCAAGTATGAAGAATGTGATGCTGGTTTCTCTCAGTCTCAGCTTTTTCTCTGCAAACCATGCACTTGCAAAGAAGACTGCAACAGCACCGAGCAAAACCGCGATCTTTGCCAGAGGTCCCAGATGATTCCATGTCGTTGTGGCAAATATCGTACCTGCTATGAGCACTAAAACGACTCCTATGCCAAACATGTAGACACCGCTCGTTCTGGTGTACTCAGGCTTTTCTCTGATCTCCTCGTTATACACAGGTTCGGGTTGAGGAATCGGTACCTCAGAGACGACATCGTCTTGAACCTGTATATCCTCTGTCACGGCTTCAGGCTTGAGAGGTTCAATGACAGGTTCAGGTTTTACTACAGGCTCGACATTCTCAAGGCTTACAGGTTTGTCATCTTCTTTATCGGTTGACATAACTTGAGATGAATTCTTCTGACCCTTAAGTTCCTTTATCTGATCAAGATAGTTTGATATCTCGATATCCTTTGCGCGTATGATCTTCTCCTGATCCTTTGAAGCCCGTAGATAGATTATCACCATCGGTATGAGCACAAACGGACTCAAAACCCATAAGATTATAAACAGTGCCATATGATTTCTCCCTATATTTCTAACTTATTATTTTAGCATAATCGTGTCTTTTTGTCATAATTTTGCTATAATTGACACTATGAACAAGATCAACTACAACACTGAAATGGAAAGCATCATATCTTCTCTTGACGGCCGCGTACCAAACCTGCTGCTGCACAGCTGCTGTGCGCCCTGTTCAAGTGCGTGTCTGGAGGTACTTACGCCTCACTTTAATGTAACGAGACTTTACTATAATCCAAATATCACGGATGCTTCAGAATATGATCATCGTCTTGATGAGGAAAAACGCTACATTGAGACATTGAATAATAACAGAGGATTTGATAACGGCAATGCCTTTCATCCGATCTCCATGATAGATGCAAGGTATGAACCCGATGAATTCTTTGAAGCTGTTAAGGGATATGAAGATTGCCCTGAGGGTGGGGACAGATGCTTTATCTGCTATGAGCTAAGACTCAGAGAAGTAGCGATCACCGCACATGCTCACGGCTTTGACTATTTCACGACAACGCTGACTCTGTCTCCGCTTAAAAACTGCGACAAGCTAAATGAGATAGGGCAAAGACTATCTAAAGAATACGGCGTTTTATTCCTGCCGTCAGATTTCAAAAAAAAGGATGGATACAAACGATCCATCCAGTTATCAAACGATTATGATCTTTACAGGCAAAACTACTGCGGCTGCATCTTCAGTAAAAGATGATATCAGTCTTTTATTGCAAGATGTCCCGATACTCTGAGTGACGTGACATTATAGCTGTCATCATACTGAACATCCATATATGTGATATACAGCCTTGTCTTTTCATCAACATCGACCGTATCGACGCCGTATATGGTCTTTGTTTCTTCTGTTTCATTTGCTTTCTTAAAACGTTCAAGAAAATATGCCATCTCATCTGTCAGATCGGCTGTCGCATAGCTTACCCCGTCTATATTTATATCCACATGAGCTATATCAGCAAGTCCGTCCGTACCAAGCGGTGCATCCACATCAAATCCTGCTATCCTGTCAAAGTCCTTTACATCCATGAATGAATCGTCAGCATTCAGATAGCCGTAGTTTTTAAAGTCCCTGAACACGTATACATTGACGCTCATTCCCATGAGTGTGATCAGATTCTGATCATCCCTTGTCATGAACGCATCTACATAATCCTCTCCCTTAGTCTCAAGAAGATTCTTATAGGCTGTGACTATCTTTGTCTTTTCCTCGTCAGTATATTCAGCCTCCTTGTTTGCCAGATAATCATCCAGTATCTGTCTGTCATCTTCTGCCTTTTGGGAACAGGCTGATATTGTCATAGTTAAAAGCATCAATACTATAAATCTGATACCTGTTTTTCTTACTGCTGTCATAATACCTCACGTCAATTATTTAATAATTTCCCTAAAACAAGAAAGCTTTGATAAATGCCAGACCGGCATCACATCAAAGCCTTCGATGCGTATGTTGTCTGTCGTTATCACACACGCATTATATCATATATTTTCCTTCAGGGTCCAAAATATCCTTTAACTCGTAGATAGAAAGGATCGCTTCTCTGTATTCGCTGATCTTTTTATCGAGCTGGGAATCCGAATCAGGCCAGCGCGAAGTCGGCTTCTTTTCATCAAAGCAGTATCTGCCTGCATTCTTGTAGGCTCTGTCATTGATGGTGACCGTCATAACATTTCCCTTCATGCAGATGCAGATATAGTATTCCTTTCTAAGCTTTAAAAGAGTCTCTATCATGGTGGGAGTCAGGAATCTGTACGCTTCGTTATCATAAGTCGCTATGGTATCGAAGTTCTCTGCAAACTCATTGTTCTCCGTATCGATCACCGTAACATCCTTATCCTTTATCTTCTTAAAGCGGTTCTTTTCTCTTTCACCGATGAGCGTCTTTTTAGTCGAGGTGCTCATGATATTTACACTGCCGTTAACAGTAAAGCTGGTGCGGAATTTAAATATCACTCCGTCAAAGAATATATCCTCGTGCTTGTCGCCGTCCGAATCCTCGTATTCGTGGTACAGCTTGTATCCACAGAACTCAAAGGCATCGGTGTTTTCCTTATTTAGCCAGTCATAGGAGCAGTTTGAATACGTATATGTATATGTACGCTTGTTTATCGGTCTCACAAGATGAGCTTCGACAAGCGCTTCATCAAAACGCTGACCGGAATCAACCATATCCGCTCCGTTAAAGTGGAATGTAAGATCCAGTTTTTCATCCAATGCTTTGAGAGCAGGCTGCGCGACCTTGTTCTTGTAGTCATAGGCCTTATACTCGGGTGTCCCCCTGTTTCGTCCAAAGAAAACCCATATCAGGATTAAAAACACACTAAACTGGAGTGCTAATCCCATCAGGACCAAAAGAAAAGGCAGCAAAAGGAAAAAACCTATAATGACACCGACCTTGTGATTGTTGCAAAACTCAGCCGACTTTTCCTTGCTAAACTTTCCTCCAAGTCTTTCTCTCAAACCTTTGGGCGCGATGGAATTGAAGTACTTAAGTTCCTTAAGCACCGCTTCTTTTTTATCCGTATCGATCTGTCCGTAAAGCATTCTCTGTCTGAAAGAGCTTAATTCCATATATCAGATCCTCATATGTTCATGCTAAGGTCTACGTTCTTTATCTGGTCGATATTCTCCTCGTGGATGTAATCCATCTTTGTTACATTCTTCATGCCGCAAACGATAGAGGACGGGAATGTGACTGTATAGTTGTTAAGCTTTGTGATGTTTCCGTTCACTGCGCGTCTTGCAGCCGAATACTGATTAGACTGATCGGAGAGCTTGTTGATGAGGTTGTTGAATATCTCTGCACTCTTAAGTTCAGGATATGCTTCACCGAGTGCGAAAAAGCCTCTTACAGCTTCCTCCTGGGTCTTTGATGCTTCATTTAACTGATCGATAGTTGCATTTGAAGGAACCTGAGTCAGATGTCTCAATCCCTCAAAGACTCTCTGTTCATGCTGCGCATACTGTTCAGCCACCTTCTTGCCCTGCATTAAGACATCATATCTTTGTCTAAGCTGGATCTCAACGCCTGAAAGAGATTCATCGATCTTTAATTTGATCCTGTTGATATTGTTGCTGGTAGAAATGAACCAGCCAATAAGACATACAACTAAAAAGCCTAAAACTATCAGAATGATCATATTTTCTTCCTCCTTATGATACTATTCTACTATCCATTATTATAAATATAAACGATAAAATCACCATAATAAGACTGTTTATTTTGCATTTTAACCTTCATTACGCAAAATAAACGCGATCGATTCATTCCTTGCCATATCGCTGTCATCTCCTTCAAAGCCGTGTCCGGCATCTCTTATAGTTATGAGTGAAGCGTCAGGATATGTGTTTTTTGCCATTTCAGAATATCTGATCGGAACGATCTCATCCTTGTCACCGTGGATGATAAGAACAGGCTTAAGATAACCCGACTGGATATCATTAAGATCAAGACTTGCCGCAATGGAATCGAACTGCTTTGATATACTGATCCCCATAACTTCAGTTATGCCCTGTTTTATTCTTTCTTTCGCATCGTCGACAACGACAAACGCCGGATACCAGAGGATGAGACCTTTTATCATCGAGCGCAGTCTTCTTGCAACCATTGCAGATACCATTCCTCCCATGCTCTCTCCGATAAGATACAGCTTCTTTGTATCCACATAAGGCATCAAAATCGCATGATTTATGACATGTATCAGGTCATCAACCTCGGTCTCAAGCGTCATATCCTGCATATCTTTATCGCTCTCGCTGTCGGGACCCCCTCCGCATAAATCCACGAAGATGCATATTATCCCGTTCTGTGCAAAGGTGCTGCCGTGATGCATAAGCTCACTGTAACAGGAACCGAATCCGTGAGAAAATATGACAGCTGGAAAAGTGCTGTTATCATCATCAGGTCTGAATACGCGTCCGCTGATCAGTGTGCCGTCTTGCTTTCTTAACTTGAATGGCAAAGATACGATATCATACTGCATCTTCATCTCCCCGTATG
>JAGCXJ010000281.1 GCA_017961385.1 Lachnospiraceae bacterium | reverse complement strand
TAATTTTGGACTTCTCTTATGAGAAGTCTTTTTTTGTTTAAATTTGTTACACTTTCTTTTTTATAATGTAATTTGTAGACTGCATGATAATATTATTCATCATAAAAGAAATATTTGTTCAATTTTACGACAATTATGATATAATACAATTATCGTGGGGAATATCATACAGAGAGGTATACTTATGGATACAAATATACTATTGGAAAATGGTACAAATGAACTTGAAGTGCTTGAATTTCAGGTTGCCGGAAATTCTTACGGAATAAATGTCGCTAAGATAAAAGAGATCATTCCTTATCAGAATGTAACTCCTGTTCCCAATGCTCATCCCAGTATTGAAGGACTGTTCATGCCGCGTGATATAATGATCACCGCTATTGACTTAAGGAACTGTCTCCAAAGGGGTGTTTCAGAACCTACCGGTCTGTTTATAATCACCAATTTCAATAACCTTGATATCGCTTTTCATGTTGACGCGGTTTTAGGTATTCACAGAGTATCTTGGTCTGATATTATTAAGCCCAATGCTACATTTGCAAATTCAAATGAAGGTATTTCTACAGGTATTGTCAAGAAGGACAATAAGCTTATCATAATACTTGATTTTGAAAAGATAGTTACTGATATCAATCCCGAGACCGGACTTAAGGTTGAAGAGATAGATGATATCGATAAGCAGGCAGACAGGGTGAATCATCCTATCATTATTGCAGAGGATTCGCTTTTACTCAACAAGCTTATAGTAGAGAGCCTCTCTAAGGCTGGATATACAAATCTTATCCATACAGCTAACGGCAGAGAGTGCTATGAGAAGATCATGGAGTTTAAGAAGGAAGGATCTCTTGATAAGAATATAAGCTGTGTCATTACAGATATAGAGATGCCTGAGATGGACGGTCATCATCTTACAAAGCTTCTCAAGACAGATGATGCAACAAAGCATATCCCTGTAGTTATCTTCTCATCACTTGTTAATGAGGAGATGAAGAGAAAGGGAGAAGCACTCGGAGCAGACGGTCAGCTATCAAAGCCTGAGATCGGAAATCTTGTTCGTATGATCGATGATCTTTTGTTAAAGTAAATCTATAAGAGCCGGGATTTATTCCCGGCTTTTTTTGTGACCTGCATGGCGCTGCGCTTGAGCGGTCAGTGCGGTTATGATATAATTAATTGGTTAATGTTGTATCAATGAGGCATAGTATATGGCAGTTGATGTAGATTATCTTGATGATTTAATGAAGTCAATAGAGCCCATCGTATATCCCGACGGAGTACCTGACGAAGACAAGGACGAAGATGACAGGGATGAGATCGAAATGGAGCAGGAACCTGAGGATTCTTATGAAGAGGAACTGGCTGCTATTCCGGAAAAGCCAAGCGCCAATCAGCCGACCGAATCCGAGATGGAGGTAGAAGCTGCTCTTGAGGCAGTATCTGAACCCGTAGAAGAGGCATCCGAACCGGTTGCCGAGGATGTGGAAGAGGATACTGTAGTCGAATACGAAGAAGGCAAGGAACAGGAGTGGGCAGATATCAATGAGAAGGCTGAGGATATTCCTCAGGAGATCGAACTTGATATGAACATGTCCGAGGAAGAGATCGATGCGATGCTTAATGCAGCGCGTTCTTCTGCCGGCGAGGATAAGCCTGTAAGCATAGAAAACGACGATGTGACAGATGTTCTTGATATGCTCTCTGATGATGAGGATATCAAGGATATCAAGGAGACACTTGAAAAATCCGACAATAACATAGCCGTTGATCAGTCTGCGCTTGAAGAGCCAAAAGTAGAACATCCAAATGTAGAAGCAGATGAGTAGGCGGCTGAGGGTACAGACACCGGCAAGAAAGACAAAAAGAAAAAGAAGGAAAAGAAGCAAAAGGAAAAGGGCGAGAAGAAGGAAGGCTTCTTTGCCAGACTGTTTAATGCCTTAACGGAAGAAGTACCGGAAGAGGCAGGGGAAATTCCGGAACAGTCAGAGACCGGTGTTACCGATGAAAATGCAAAGATCCTAAGCGAGCTTGATGCCGAAGGAGACGGCAAGAAGAAACGCAAAAAGAAGAAAAAGAAGAAGGGCAAAGAAGAAAAGGATCAGCCGGAGTCAGAAGGAAATGAAAGAGATATTCGCGAAAAGTCTGATGATGCCGAAGAAGATGGCGAAGGCGATACAGGAAAAGGAAAGAAAAAGAAGAAGCCTAAGAAAGAAAAGAAGCCGAAGGAAAAGAAGGAAGAGATTCCTGAAAAGCCGGCTAAGAAGCTTCCTAAGAAGAGGGTCAGAAATACTTTTATACTATGTCTATCGATTCTTGCAGCGATTGTTATTCTAGCAGTTTTCCTTAACGAGTATCTGTTAAAGAATGAGGCAAGATATGCATTCGACAAGGCTGATTACGAGACGGCATATTCAGACCTTTACGGCATGGAAGAATTAAGCGATGAGGACAAGGAGATATACAACAAGTCTCAGACCATCATGTTCCTTCAAAGAAAGGTATCATCCTATGAGAACTATATGCAGCTTGGAATGAGAACCGAAGCTCTCAATGCCCTGCTAGAAGGATATGACATGTATCCGGAAGTTTTGGACAGAGCGGACAGATACGGTGTTACGGATCAGGTAAATGCGGAGTATGCAAAGATCGTAGAAGGTCTTTCATCCTTTGGTCTTAATGAAGCGGATGCGCAGGAAATATGCGCATATACGAGTGCTGTTCAGTATAATATGCGTGTTGATTCCATTGCAAACGGAACTCCTTATACATATGATACGACAGATACACAGGCCGAGCCTGAACCTGATGAGCAACAGCAGGAGGAGAACGGTACGCTTGAGGATATCCTGCCTGAGGAAGAGGACTTCCTGCCGGATAATCCCGAAGATATCTTTGAATGAGGTTTTTAAGATATATGATAGCTATAATAGATTATGATGCCGGAAATATAAAAAGCGTCGAGAAAGCTCTGCAGTCTCTGGGTGAAGAAGTGATCATAACAAGAGATGAGAGTGTCCTTCTTTTAGCAGACAAGGTCATACTGCCGGGTGTGGGTGCTTTCGGTGACGCAATGGAGAGGCTTAATGAGTACGGGCTAATAAGCGTCATTAAAAAGATCGTAGAGAATAAGACTCCGTTTCTTGGCATATGTCTCGGACTGCAGCTTTTGTTTGATTCAAGCGAGGAAGCTCCGGGTGTCAAAGGTCTCGGCATACTGCCCGGAAAGATAGTAAGATTTCCTTCGGATCGCGGACTTAAGATACCGCAGATCGGATGGAACAGTCTGACTCAGCCAAACAAAGGCAGACTGTTTAAAGGAATTGATGACGGAGAGTTTGTATACTTTGTTCATTCATATTATCTAATGGCAGAAGATATGAGCGATGTAGTCGCAACGACTGAGTATGGTGTTACAGTACATGCTTCTGTTGAGAGAGACAACATCTTTGCCTGTCAGTTCCATCCTGAAAAGAGTTCCGACGTAGGACTCAAGATACTTAAAAATTTCATTGATCTGTAGAGGATATAACAGTGCATACAATAAGAGTGATCCCTTGCCTTGATGTAAACAACGGACGAGTTGTCAAGGGAGTCAATTTTGTAAATTTAAGAGATGCGGGCGATCCCGTTGAATGTGCCGTTGCCTATGACAGGGCCGGTGCCGACGAGGTCGTTTTTCTTGATATCACCGCAAGCAGTGACGGAAGAGATACCGTTGTGGATATGGTCAGAGAGGTAGCAAAGAAGCTCTTCATACCGTTTACGGTTGGCGGAGGGATCAGAACTGTAGATGATTTCAAGGTAATCCTCAGAGAGGGTGCCGACAAGGTCGCGGTCAACAGTGCAGCCATAAAGAGACCCGAACTTATAAGGGAGGCTGCCGAAAAGTTCGGAAGCCAGTGTGTCGTTGTAGCGATAGATGCAAAAAGAAGAGAAGCAAATGACGGCTGGAACATCTATCTAAACGGCGGAAGAGTAGATACGGGAATAGATGCGCTCAAATGGGCTAAGCAGGCGGAATCACTGGGAGCCGGAGAGATACTTTTAACAAGCATGGACTGTGACGGCACAAAAGCAGGATTCGATGTTGAGCTTACAAGGACGATCGCTGATGCTGTTAACATACCTGTCATCGCATCGGGAGGAGCAGGAACACTCGATCATTTTGTGGAAGCTGTAAAACAAGGACATGCGGATGCGGTCCTTGCGGCAAGCCTGTTTCACTTTAAGGAACTTGAGATTAAGGAAGTCAAGCAGTATATGCGTGACAATGACATAGATGTAAGGTTGTAGTCGTATGGCAGCTATAGACAATGACTGGCTCCCGTTTCTGGAGCAGGAATTCAAGAAAGATTATTACAGAGATCTGTATCGGTTTGTCAAGGATGAGTACAGCAGATATGTGATATATCCTAAAAGCGACGATATATTCAATGCGCTGCATTTTACTCCTCTTAGCAAGGTAAAGGTCGTCATCCTTGGACAGGATCCGTATCATGAAGAGAATCAGGCTCACGGCTTAAGCTTTTCCGTACCGAAGGATCAGCCAAAGATACCGCCGTCACTTCAGAACATCTACAAGGAACTGCATGACGAGCTGGGATGCTACATACCTAACAACGGGTATTTAAAGAAATGGGCTGATCAGGGAGTGCTGATGTTAAATACCGTATTAACAGTAAGAGCACATCAGGCATTCTCGCATAAGGAACACGGCTGGGAGCAGTTTACGGATGCGATCATTAATGCGGTAAATCTTCTGGACAGACCGGTGGTATATCTTTTGTGGGGCTTACCTTCTCAGAAGAAGGCTGCGATGCTTAACAATCCAAAGCATCTTGTACTGAAAGCGGCTCATCCAAGCCCGTTGTCAGTATACAGAGGCTTCTGGGGATGCGGCCATTTTAAGAAATGCAATGAGTTCCTTGAAGCTAACGGACTTGAGCCGATAGACTGGCAGATCGAAAATATATAAGATGACTATAATGACAGACAGGCAAGCCTGTCTGTTTTTTATTGAACTTAAGTGTTGACGAGGAATTTTAAAGGTGCTATCATAATGGTGGTTCTAAAAAGAAACACCATAAACAAGAGGATGCACATGGGTTTTATCGAAGACCTGACCGAATACGGTCTTACAAGACAGGAGGCTACTATCTATGCCAGGCTTTTGAAACAGGGAAGCATGACAGGATACGAGGTAGCCAAGGATACAGGCATATCCAAATCAAACGTATATGTGGCATTAAAGGAACTTGTACAGAAAGGCGCGGCTGCCCTTGAAGAAGGAGAAGTCACAAGATATCTGGCTGTAGATGTTTCGGTATTTACAAGGGATTATCTGAGACATCTTGAAAAGATATCGGAAAGACTGATAAACGAGCAGCCAAAGCGGACTGATATTCAGGAAGGATATATCACGATACAGTCTGACCGTCATATCAAGGACAAGATCTACGACATGCTTCAAAAATGCGAGAAGAGACTTTATATCCTTGCAGAGAGATCTCTTCTTGAGGAGTTTGAAGAGGAATTGAAAAAGCTTGTATCGGACGGAAAAAAAGTTGTAGTATTAACAGACGGAGCATTTGATATGGATGGCATCACGCTATACAGAACAGATGATGTCAAGGGACAGATACGACTGATAACCGATTCGTCATATGTTCTTACAGGCGACATGTTAGGAACTAGTGATGACACCTGTCTGTATTCGGGAAAGAGAAATCTTGTAGAGGTAGTAAAGGAAGCGCTCGGCAACAGGATATCCATTATTCAGAGGGATAATGACTGAGCAGAAAAGATAGGAGAAGAAGAAAATGAAAGTAGGTATTTTAGGTTACGGTAATCTTGGAAGAGGAATTGAAAGTGCCATCAGACAGAATGATGACATGGAGCTTGCAGCTTTTTTCACAAGGAGAGATCCGGCATCATTAAAGACTCTCACACCCGGTGTTCCCGTATACAGCGTAAATGATATCGCAGCGCACAAGGATGAGATAGACCTTTTGTTCTTATGCGGAGGAAGCGCAACAGACCTTCCCGTTCAGACACCCGAATATGCAAAGTATTTTAACGTTATAGACAGTTTTGATACTCATGCACGCATACCCGAGCATTTTGCAAATGTTGACAAGGCTGCAAAGGAAAGCGGTCACGTTGCTCTTATAAGCTGCGGCTGGGATCCTGGAATGTTCTCACTCAACAGACTGTATGCTAACTGCGTACTCCCTGAAGGCAATGACTATACTTTCTGGGGAAAGGGCGTAAGCCAGGGCCATTCAGATGCCATAAGAAGAGTAGAGGGAGTAAAGGACGGCAAACAGTATACGATCCCTGTTGAGAGTGCTCTTGAAGCTGTAAGAGCAGGCAAGAATCCCGAACTCACAACAAGACAGAAGCATACAAGAGAGTGCTTTGTTGTACCCAAGGAAGGAGCTGATCTTAACAAGATCGAGCAGGATATAAAGAACATGCCGAACTACTTTGCGGATTATGATACGACAGTACACTTTATCTCAGAGGAAGAGCTTAAGGCTAACCACAGCGGCATACCGCACGGAGGCTTTGTTTTCAGAACAGGTGTGACAGGAATAAACAAGGAAAACAAGCACGTGATAGAATACAGCTTAAAGCTTGATTCAAATCCGGAATTCACAGCGAGCGTTATCTGTGCATTCGGACGTGCCGTTGTACGTATGGCAAAGGAAGGAATGACAGGATGCAAGACTGTATTTGATGTTGCACCTGCTTATCTTTCTCCTTTGAGCGGTGAAGAGATAAGAGCTCATCTTCTTTAAGAATATAAATGGAAGGAACAAACGATATGACAAATAAACTGCCTTTTGTTACAAAGGAAATGATAGAAGAGATAACAAAGACATATCCCACTCCTTTTCATATCTATGATGAAAAGGGTATAAGGGAAAATGCAAAGACCATGAAGGAGGCTTTTTCATGGAACAAGGGTTTCAAGGAATATTTTGCGGTAAAGGCGCTCCCAAATCCGAGGATACTTGAGATATTTAAGGATTACGGCTTCGGATGCGACTGTGCGAGTGCAAATGAGATAACTCTTGCTCTTGCAGCCGGCATGAAGCAGGGAGATATAATGTTCTCTTCAAATGAGACTCCCGCAAGCGAATATAAATATGCTTACGAATCAGGTGCTATCATCAATCTCGATGATATAACACATATTGAATTTTTAGAGGGCATAATCGGGAAATTACCCGAAACCATTTCGATAAGATACAATCCGGGCGGAACCATCACACTCAGCAACGGCATCATGGATAACCCCGGAGATGCAAAGTACGGATTTACGACTGAGCAGGTCTATGAAGGTGTTAAGCTGCTTATGCAGAAAGGTGTCAAGAATCTTGGCATACATGCATTCCTTGCAAGCAACACCGTAACAAATGATTACTATCCGCAGCTTGCAAAGCAGCTTTTTGAGCTGGCTGTTGATGTTAGGAACAAGACAGGCATACATATATCGTTCATCAATCTTTCAGGCGGTATAGGTATAGCATACAGACCGGATCAGACACCAAATGACATAAGGATAATAGGCGAAGGCGTAAGAAAGGTATATGAACAGATCCTTGTTCCGCAGGGAATGGATGATGTTTCCATCTTTACTG
>JAGCXJ010000280.1 GCA_017961385.1 Lachnospiraceae bacterium | reverse complement strand
CACGAGCAGGTCCTGCTAGATCCTGTCATATATGACAGTGATATAGAGATAATCCACCGTCCCGCTTCTGTACATGCAGGCAGGGATCTTGCAAGATTCGAAAAGATGATAAGCGACGGAGATACCATATCCAAAAGACTTCTTGATATATATGTAAAAGAACTGTATATAGCAGGTGATGAGAATAACTATTTAGTTGCATCAAGATACTTTGAAAAGCTGTGCGATTCAGACTCGCTTGATGAAGATGAGCTTGTTTGCGCTCTGACTATAGCGCTCAAAGCAAGCATCATAGCCAAAGATGTGAACAAGCAGTTTAAATATGCGCTCAGAGGAGCTGCAACAAAAGGCTGCAGCGAACTTTGCTGTGAACTCGCAGACGTCTTCTATAAACAGGGAGACTACGCGGAGGCTGCCATGTGGTATTACAATGCCGCTTTTGAGACAGAACCTCTCATGAATATAAGAAGCAAAAAGGATATCCCCCTTAATGCGATCATAAACTGCTACGAACTGATGGGTGATAAAGATAGGGCTGATGAATTCAGGGCATATCTGTAGACTGTGCTTTTGCGGTAAATCTGCCGCATGCCATATAAAACATAGCTGTTGCCGGCAGGCCTAAAAACGTATTTACATATGATATCAGTGTGGAAATACTCGAATATGTCACAAGAGTCTCCTGCCCCATCCTTGAATAGATGACAGTCCCTGCGAGATTTGCAAATACCGATACTATAGCCAGTGCAACAGAGATCACTATGAGTATGATCGCTCCTGTCCTGTTTGACTCATTTTTCTCATTTTGAGACATGCCAAAGAATATCATATAGATTATCAGCTGAGTTATCATAAAGAAGAACTGCACCGGGTATACTTTGATCGCCTCATCAAGTGATGCCATAACAAATATCGGCATAAGTCTTTTCTGCATGATGATCACGATGAAAGATACGAGCACGGTCAGTATCTGAAGTACGAGTGCGATAATAGTCAACATCCTGGTATTGTTTTTCATGATCATTTTCTCCTTTGCAAAAATTATAATACACCTTTTATAAATATTTCGATACCTATTCCTATCAGAATGATCCCTCCAAGGATCGATGCCTTTGAGGCAAGCCTTGTTCCGAATCTCTTTCCTATCATAAGACCCGCAAAACATATGATAAAGGTAACGACTCCGATAATAACGGCGCAGACAAATGCAGATAAAAATCCGTATTCTGCGATCGTAAAGCCGACAGAAAGCGCATCTATCGAAGTTGCTATTCCCTGTATGATCAAGGCACTGAAGCCAACCTTTGACTTTTCATCACCTTCATCATCATCCTTTATCCCCTCTAACAACATCTTGCCGCCTATGAATAAAAGAAGAAGCAGTGCGATCCAGGGTATGATTTTTTCAAATGCAGTAAAATATGTGACGATCGTATGTACGCATATCCACCCGATCATCGGCATCAGCCACTGAAAGATCGAAAAGACTGAGGCGATCAAAGCCATCTTATTTCTGTTCATTTTCGGTTCATTCAGTCCGTTTGCAAGAGACACCGAAAATGCATCCATTGCCAGTCCGACTCCAAGTAACATGCTGTTGAAAACAAATATTAGACTTAAGTCCATTTACGTTTTCCCTCTTTTATATGATCATCAAAAAAACCAAGTACAGCTCACTATACTTGGTCGAATCTAAATATTTCTTCATGCATAGTTTAGCTATACATGAGTCTCGCAATTTAAAACAAGCCAGGCACTTGGCCAGTATGTTGACTTGCTACGCAATGCGCTTGCTACTCCCTCATGGGATGTCTAATGAAGTCTATCATGATTATCATTTCATGTCAATTGCGGCAATGATCATCTTTTGCAGAATTCAAATATCCTGTCATAAAAGTCCTTTGCTTCCTCGAATACACCGTGTCCGAGTCCTTCATATATATAGAGCTCGCTGTCTGATATACCTTCTTTTAATTCATTTGCTGCATCGTTTCCTACAGTCTTATCATCACTGCCTGCTATGATAAGTGTAGGTGAAGTTATCTTTGACAGTTCGCTTCTTGCATCGAACTTAAGTATCGCATAAGCATTAGCAAAAAATCTATCATAGCTTTCAGGCTTTGTAAAGCTTGCGATAAGCGGAAACCATCTGCCGTTCTTTTCAAGATACTTATAAGAATACATTTTTTCTGCCGTATCGATCATCAGCTGTTTATGATCGTTTCTTTTTGCCATATCGATCCATCCGCTTACCGCATCTGTTGCAACATCGCTTGCATAAGGAGCTGTAACTGCAAGGATGAGTTTTTCAACTACCTCTGGATGATTTATCGCGATATACTGTGCGATCATTCCTCCCTGGCTCACTCCGCAGATATATGCCTTTTTTATGGAAAGCTCATTCATTGCCCTAACCTGGTCATCTGCCATGTCGCTTATGCTGTAACCTTCAGACATCTTATTTTTGCGGCTGAACATGTAGACTGTGTATTCATCAAGATATTTTCTGTACGGGACCGATAATATGCGTGCCTTTCCCTTTACTGTGGCAAGCCCGTCCGAAAGCCCTGGAAGAACTACAAGCTTTTTATCCCCTCTGCCGAATATCGCACAGTACATTTGGGTATCGCCGATATTTATACATTCATTTCTATAATCTGTCTTCATTTATATGATCCTTTCTCTTTCGTATATTACAGGCCGTTTTTTAATACGCCTAAGTATTCCTTGAGCTTACTGATATATTCTCTTTCGAGCTCATCTATATCGCGCTCTGTCGATACATTCTCTAAAAAAGCTCTGTTGAATCCCTCAAGCACCCACTGCAAAATATCCCCTGCCTTTTCTTTGTCGTTTTTAATGCATGATAGATCTACTTCACTTAGAAGCTCATGATATATATCACTGCTCTTTTTACCGTATCTGCCAATGATCTTTTTTGAGATATCGGGATCGTCTTCTGAAGCCACCCCTATGATGAATCTTCCCTTAACCGGATTTTTAGCATACCATGATATCTCGGCTGTAGAATACTCGATCACTCTTTCATACAGATCTTTGGAAAGACTGCTTATCTTATCTGACATATCCCTGGCCATTTCAGCCATCACAGTATCTATAAGGAAGAAATACAGATCCTCCTTGTTTTCAAAATATTTGAAAAGACTCCCCTTGCTTATAGCGCATTCCTTAACGATCCTGTTTGTCGAGCTGTTTTCATATCCATGCGTGGCAAACTCTGTGATGGCTGCGCTTATTATCCTGTCCTGTTTTTGCTTATCAAGTTCAAAAAAGAGTTTATTTGGCATATGCTCTCCTGTTTTTTCTTTTTGGGTGACCATGTGGTCATTCACTGGCCAAAATATATAGTGACCACTCGGTCACTATATTCATGCTACCACATGATATGTCTGCTGTCAACAGTGTGTCATTTGATCTTAGCCATTTCATAGATTCTTTCAATGACTCCTGATTTGTATTCCATGTACTTATCTATATCATTTGGATATAGTCTGGCGCCTTTTTCCTTTATTTCACCATACTCTTTTACGGCTTGCGGGTGTGACCTTAAATAGTCTCTGAAAGCAATGTGTCTCTTAAGTTCCGGGCAATCCTGTGCACAGACATACAGATGATGCCTTTGAAGATCTTTCTTTCCTTCATATTTGAATGCTTCTCTTCCTTCTATCCCAAGATTTCCTTCATATCTGTAGCCGATGTTGTGAAGCCTTGATATGACCTCATCAAGCACGGTGCGCTCTTTGATGATCACATCAATGTCTATGATCGGCTTTGCAGACATACCTTCTACTGAAGTGCTGCCGACATGCTCGATAGCAAGGGCCAGATCTTTCAACGCAGGCTTTATTTCATCTCTGATATTTATGAAATCCTGTTTCCACCTGCTGTTATAAGGCAGGACCACGACATGTTTTACTTTCATAAGTACATCTCATCTCTTCCATTCCAAGCTCGATATTGCCAGTCTTAACAAAACCGACGGATTCATACAGTCTTTTGGCTACGCTGTTTTGAGGCGCAACACCCGTATAGATATCAACGTCCCCAAACGTATCCCGCACATACTGCATTCCAAGCTTTAGAGCCTGCCTGCCGTATCCCTTATTCTGGAATCGCTGATCGATCAAAAACTCCCATAGTGTGTAGTAGCCTTTAATCTCATAAAATCCCATCATTATGAAACCGACAAGCTCGTCTGCGTCATATACGGCAAACGGATATGCAGTATCCGAATATACATAGGCCTTGGCTAAAGACTCTGCCGTTGTTATCACAAAGCCCTTCTGTTCTTCACTGACATTAAGCGCAAGGACATCCTCAATATTTTGTTTTGTGATCTTTTCCAATCTGACCATTAAAACGAATCCCTGTCCATTTTCGATACAGCCACCGCACATTCAATGGCTATCTTTCCTGCTTCTTCTTTCGGTGCACCTGCATTTAAGGCTGTGATAAGGATGTTCTGAACAACTATGCCAAAAAGGATCGGCCATTCAGACGGCGATCTAGTGTACCTTGAAGTCATGTTTTCAAAGATGCCTTCCCAGCAGTCGCTTACCTGATCGTAGAGCAGCTTGGGCTCAAAACCGCAAACCTTGTATTCCTTGCCAACGTTATCTGCAAATCCGGCAACTATTGAAAGCACCTCTTCTCTTGTGATCCCGGTCACGACTGTGATAAAGCCTATGACACTTAAGCTGCTCTCCAGCAGATATCTGTTCAGATCATCTCCAAAATAATAATTCTTGCCTTCGTTCGTTGTTACGCGCATGAATTTCTCGTGGTTTGCCTCTACTGCCTTATGGCATGAGAAGCCAGCAAGAGCAGACGTAAAGATCAGAGCCTTTGTTGCATCCAGCCCTTTAGGTGTGTTGAAGTACGCCTTGAACATGTTAACGACATTGCCGGCATTTGCCGAGATCCTTTTGACTATCTGTTCGTTTGTTTCTTTCCTTGAAAACAGTCCCATTTCCTCTCCTTGTTTTATCCGCTGCTTCGTTATTTATTTATGTTTTTGGTTGATTGTCAACCAGTTTGTTGTTTAAGGTTGACATTTGTCATTCTGTTTGATATATTGCTATAGGCAAAGGAGAATATATCATGAATAACAAAACTAAAACCCTGGATCTTACATATATCGCTATAGGAGCCGTGCTGATCGCCATATGTTCATGGATCAGCATACCCACGACCGTGCCTTTTACCATGCAGACCTTCGCGGTATTCTTTATACTGGCCATTCTAAACGGCAAGCGCGGGACAGTCTCCATCATCATCTATGTGCTCCTTGGAGCCGTAGGCATACCCGTTTTTGCAGGTTTCAGCTCAGGACTAGGTATTTTGCTCGGAACAACCGGAGGCTATATAATCGGTTTCATTTTTATGGGTGTCATATATATCATTTTCACGCATTTTCTGCCAAATAAGCTGTGGGTCAAAGCCACTGCCCTGATCATCGGTCTTATTGCATGCTATGCATTCGGTACATGCTGGTTTATGTTCGTTTATGCCAAAAATGTCGGTCCCGTAGGTCTTATGGGCGCTCTTACATGGTGCGTGATACCCTTTATCATACCCGACCTTATCAAACTGGCTTTAGCTCTTACCCTTGCAGACCGTCTAAAAGGCGTAATAAAATCAGAGTAGTCTGTCGATCAGAGCAGCTATCAGGCGATTCTTTAAAATGCCGGGCAGCTGTATTCCGATACCTATAACGTATGTAGATATATCGCCGGTCTCAAGATCAGCGATATATTCTGTCATTATCCCGCATATCTTTTCCCCGTTTAAATATATCCTGTTATTCTTTTGATCAAGACTAATCTCTGCATCTATCTGTGATTCTATTACATCTGCTACAGCCTTTCCTATATCAGAAGCCTTTATCTGCTTCTTATCCTTAGGAGGATCCTTGATAATGCTTATATAGACTCCGCCCCTTGGTGAGTCATAGTTTTGCTTTCCGTGAGCCACACCCGCAGTCTGGTGCTTGGCAATGATGACTTTCTTATCAAGAACGCCGCTTATAGCATCTATCTTTGCGGTCATATTCGTGGATTGCAGTTCATCAAAGACAGCGACCATGTTTATCTTTTCTTTATCTATAAGATAGCTTTCTATCCCCTGTAAAGATATGATATCGCTTGTTTTCAAAAGCATGTATCCCTTGTTTGTTACGGAATCGATCTCATAACCTGAATCTCTCAGATCATTTACAGCCTTCCAGATCGCATTCCTTGATACATTTATCTTTTCCGTTAGGATCCTGCTTGATACAAAGCTGCCCTTATTCTGTTCCAGTATCTCAAGAATCTTTTCTTTTGTTTTCATAGTTATCCTTGATCTTTTTTAAATGCATCAGGCTCATCTTAAGCCTTGTCCCGTCCTTCATCACAGCATACATACCCGAAAGTTCCTTTATATATGAAGAATTTACT
>JAGCXJ010000279.1 GCA_017961385.1 Lachnospiraceae bacterium | reverse complement strand
TCGGGGCTTGTTCCGGACAGCACCATGCCGTTACCCGTTAAGATGTCTCTGTATTCATTGTTGACCTCATATCTGTGTCTGTGACGTTCGCTTATATCCTCTTTCTTGTAGAGCCTGTAAGCGATCGTATCCTTCTTAAGTCTGCACGGATATGCTCCAAGCCTTAGTGTCCCGCCTATGTTTTCTATGCCCTCCTTGTCAGGCAGTATGCAGATGACGGGGTTTTTCGTGTCGGGGTTAAACTCGCTCGAATCGGCATCTAAAAGTCCGCATACGTTCCTTGCAAATTCGACTATGGCCAGTTGCATGCCCAGACATAGTCCGAGGTAGGGTATATTGTTTTTTCTTGCATATCCTGCTGCTAATATCTTTCCGTCCGTTCCTCTGTGGCCGAAGCCTCCCGGAACGAGTATTCCGTCGACGTCTTTAAACGTCTCATCTATGTTGTTATCATTTATCAGCTCGGAATCTATCCATCTGATGTTTACCTCTGCATGGTTTGCTATCCCGCCGTGCTTTAAGGATTCGACTACGCTGAGGTATGCATCGTGAAGCTCCACATATTTTCCGACAAGAGCGATCGTTACCTTATCTGTCGGATTGTGGAAGTCCTCGACCATCTTCTTCCACTGGATAAGATCAGGCTCGGGGCATTTGATCTTTAAGCATTCACAGACTGCCTGAGCAAGATGCTCCTCTTCAAGCATCAGTGGAACTTCGTACAGGGAAGGTGCATCGAGGTTCTGCAGCACATGCTCTTTTTTAACGTTGCAGAAAAGCGCTATCTTTTCTCTCATGTGATCATCGATAGGATAGTCTGATCTGCACACAAGGATGTCCGGCCATATGCCCATGCTCTGCAGTGACTTGACACTCATCTGAGTGGGCTTTGTCTTCATCTCGCCCGAAGCCTTAAGGTAGGGTATCAGAGTGACCTGGATGATTATCGCATTGTCTCTTCCGACCTCTGCCTGAAACTGTCTTATGGCTTCCAAGAAAGGCTGGCTCTCGATATCTCCGACCGTACCGCCTATCTCTATGATCGAGATCGTTTCCTCGTTCTCATTCTTTGCCTTGTATATCCTGTCCTTTATCTCGTTTGTGATATGAGGTATTACCTGGACCGTGCCTCCGCCGTAGTCTCCGTGTCTTTCCTTGTTGAGTACCGACCAGTAGATCTTGCCCGTCGTAACGTTTGAGTTGTAATCAAGATTCTCGTTTATGAATCTTTCATAGTGACCGAGATCAAGATCTGTTTCCGTACCGTCATCGGTAACAAATACCTCTCCGTGCTGTATGGGGTTCATGGTACCCGGATCCACGTTGATATATGGATCGAACTTCTGCATGGTCACATGATACCCTCTGGCTTTAAGAAGCCTTCCAAGGCTCGCTGCCGTTATTCCCTTTCCAAGACCGGAAACAACGCCGCCCGTAACAAATACATACTTAACCATATCTATTCCCCGCTTGCTCCGTAGTTTGAAAGTACTCTCGCACTGGGATCGTTAACATCACATCCCTCCCAGTTCTTGTTAGGCATCCAGAAGTCTGCTATCATCTTTGCCTGGCCCGGATAGTACTTTTCAAATATCTGTCTGTATAAAAGAGATTCCTTTGTAAATGGCCTTGCAAAGTCATACTTTCTGCTTTCAGCCTCAAACTGCTCGTCACTGTAGACTTCTTCGGCATACTCCTTTAAATGATCTACCATTGAATGGCCTACCGCATCGGAAAAGGCTGCCTTTTCTCTCATGAGTATGTCATAGGGAAGATAGTCGCCTTCAAAGGCATGTCTTAGAAGATATTTTCCCTTGCTGTATCTGTTCATCTTCATTTCGGGATCTATGCTCATAACGTAGCTTGCAAAATCAAGATCTCCGAAGGGAACTCTCGCTTCCATAGAGTTAGATGAGATGCATCTGTCAGCTCTTAATACGTCATACATGTAAAGCTCTCTTATACGCTTTGCCGCTTCCTCCTGAAAGCTCTTAGCATCAGGAGCAAAGTCCGTGTACTTGTATCCGAAGAGCTCGTCTGATATCTCGCCTGTCATTAAAACTCTTATATCTGTCTGTTCATGAATGGCCTTGCAGATAAGATACATTCCCATGCTGGCTCTTATGGTCGTGATATCATATGTTCCGAGGATCGATATTACCTCTTCAAGAGAATTGATCACATCATCCCTTGTTATTATTATCTCCTTATGGTCGCTTCCTATATGATCAGCGACCTCTTTTGCATACTTAAGATCTATCGCATCGGTGTTCATTCCGATCGCGAATGTCTTTATGGGCTTTTTAAGGATCTTTGCGGATACTGCACATACGAGCGAGCTGTCAAGGCCGCCGCTGAGTAAAAATCCCAAAGGCGCATCCGCATCAAGTCTCTTTTCTATACCCGCAACAAGCTTGTCATGGATGTTCTTACATACAGTTTCTATGTCATCCTTAATGACTTTATCTACCTTTGTCATATCCCTGTAGCAGGTAAACTTTCCGTCTGAATAGTAGTGGCCGGGCGGGAAGGCCTTCACTTCCTCAACCAGTCCCACAAGGTTTTTGGCTTCACTTGCAAATACTATCTCGCTGTCAGGTGTATAGCCGTAGAACAGTGGTCTTATGCCTATCGGATCTCTTGCTGCTACAAGATCATCCTTTTTAGCATCATATATGATACAAGCGTACTCGGCATCGAGCATCGCAAACATCTCAGTTCCATATTTTTCATACATTGGAAGGAGTATCTCGCAGTCGGAATCGCTTGCGAATGTATATTCCTTCTCTAGTTCCTTTTTCAGTTTTCTGAATCCGTAGACTTCTCCGTTGCAGACTATCGCATTCTCATTCAGTTCAAAAGGCTGCATTCCTTCCGGTGAGAGTCCCATTATCGCAAGTCTTTCAAACCCCAGTGTTACATCACCGTAGTCTCTGATACGCTGCATATCGGGACCTCTGGATACCGTCTTGTCAAAGTGCTGCTTAAATTTTTCATATGCAACACTTCCTCCCTTATATCCCATGATCGAGCACATAACTTATTCCTCCTAGATTCTTTATAAACATCTTCAAGCCGAGCCGCCCTTTCGGACCGGCCCGGCAATGAAGCACTGTCTATCTATCTCTTATTCAACATCCTGAAGAGCATCGAAGTCCTCTTCACCTGTTCTGATCTTAACGACCTTCTCAACAGGATATACAAAGATCTTGCCGTCTCCGATATGACCTGTGAAAAGCGCTTTCTTTGCTGCATCTATTACATCCTGAACCGGTATCTTGCTTACGACCACTTCTACCTTCACCTTTGGAAGCAGTGTAGCATCGACTTCAACACCTCTGTATTTTTCTCCGGCACCCTTCTGTATGCCGCATCCCATTACCTGTGTTACCGTCATGCCGGTCACGCCGAGTTCGTTCATTGCTTTTCTTAAGGTGTCATATCTTGAAAGTCTTGAGATAATGACTACCTTGCTTATGCCTGTTGAAGGAAGTGCATTTACTACCTTAACTGCAGCATCCTTAGCAGCTTCACTCGCTTCTTCATATACATCCGAACCAAGGCTTGTGTTCTCGTTGATATCCATTGTCATTGTGTTTGAGATATCCATTATGCTGAAGCCTGCGTATGCGCTTGTAAGACCGTGTTCTGTTCTGTCAAGACCGATGATCTCCTCTTCCTCTGATACTCTGAGGCCGTTGAATTTCTTTATCAGAGCGTAGGTTATGATGATCGTTACTACTGTCCATGCGATCGTTACTGCGATACCGCCAAACTGTTTAATTAACTGTGTGAATCCGCCGCCGTAGAAAAGTCCTTCGTTAATGCCTGCGAGTGCAAAACCGGGAGCTGTTTCTGTAGCAAAGAGTCCGACTGCTATCGTACCCCAGATACCGTTGAACATATGAACCGCAACGGCACCGACGGGATCGTCAACGTGAACTACGTTATCTGTGAACCATACACCGAATACTACTAAGAGTCCTGCAACTACACCGATGATGGCTGCGCCTGCACAGTCTGTTACGTCACAGGGAGCTGTGATGGCAACAAGTCCTGCAAGGGAAGCGTTAAGACACATTGAAACATCGGGCTTGCCGTATTTGATCCATGTAAAGATCATGCATACTACTGTTGCTACTGCAGGTGCTACTGTTGTTGTTAAAAATACTGAACCGAGTGTCTCTACATCTGTTGCTGCCGCACCGTTGAATCCGTACCAGCCGAGCCAGAGGATGAATACACCGAGTGCTGCGATAACAAGGTTGTGACCGGGGAAAGCGTTAACCTTTGTAACTTTTCCGTCCTTGTCCTTTACAAACTTGCCGATCCTGGGACCGAGCATCCATGCACCGATAAGTGCGCATATACCGCCGACCATGTGGATACATGTTGAACCTGCGTAATCGTGGAATCCCCACTGTGCAAGGAAACCGCCGCCCCATGTCCAGTGAGCTTCGATGGGATAGATGATAGCTGATATAACTGCTGAGTAGATGCAGTATGAAGAAAACTTTGTTCTCTCAGCCATGGATCCTGAAACGATGGTTGCTGTTGTTGCACAGAACACACGGTTGAATACAAAAGCGGAATAATCAAAACTTCCGTATGCACTGAATACATCAAATGAAAACTTTCCGGCAAATCCGCCCAGCATGTTTTCACCGAGCATAAGCGATGCACCGCAGATGAACCACATCACTGTACCTATACAGAAGTCCATCAGATTCTTCATTATGATGTTTCCTGAGTTCTTTGCTCTGGTGAAGCCCGCTTCGCACATCGCAAATCCGGCCTGCATCCAGAAGACCAGTGCGGCACCTATCAAGAACCACACGCCATACACTTCGCTATGGATAGCTTCTAAAATCTCTGTCGTCATAATTATCACTCCTCATTTTTTGATACTTTAAAAGGCACGTTCCCTGAGGAACGCGCCTTTGCGTCAGTCTTAAATATATTTAATAATGTTATACATAGAACAGCATCTGTTCATATGTGGGATAAGGTAAGAACTCGTCGGGGATAAGAAGTTCTGCTTCGTCTGCTACGGCTCTTAACTTCTCCATGTCCGGAATTACCGTCTCATGATAGAACGTAGCCTGCTTCTGATAATCGGCTATCTTCTCCGCCTTCACAACGTCCTTCTTAAGTTTCTCGTTGAGGTCGTAAATCTTATCGTAAAGACCGCTTAAGATTTCTGCCTGCTTCTCTTCCGTCTTGGTGCTTAATGTATCGGAAAGAGTCTTCTTGGAAAGTGCTGAGCCCACAACCTCATCAGTGTATTCAAGGAGTGCGGGAAGGAACTGCTTAACAAGCATATCCTGCATTGTAAGAGCCTCGATGTGGAGGGTCTTGCAATAATTCTCAAGCATTACCTCGTAGCGGGCCTTAAGCTCTGTCTCAGAGTAAATACCGTGCTTCTTGAAAAGCTCGACATTCTTTTTCTCAATAAGCCTCGGCAAAACTTCAGGTGTGGAACGAAGGTTGTAAAGTCCACGCTTTTCAGCTTCCTTAACCCATTCATCGGTGTAGCCGTTTCCGTTAAAGACAACGCGCTTGTGAGCCTTGATGGCCTTTTTAAGGAGTGCATGTACGGCTTCTGCAAACTTAGCCTTCGGAACATCCTTTAACTCTTCGTAGAACTTGCTTAACTCTTCTGCAACAGCTGTGTTAAGAACTGTGTTGGGTCCTGCTACAGAGAAGCTGGAACCAAGAGATCTGAACTCAAACTTGTTACCGGTAAAAGCAAACGGCGAAGTTCTGTTACGGTCTGTGGTATCTTTGGTAAAGTGGGGAAGTACTTTAGCACCGATATCCATTCTGACTTTGCCCTTCTTGTCGAATAACTTATCATTCTCGATAGAATCAAGAACTGCGGTAAGCTCATCGCCCAGGAAGATTGAAATGATTGCGGGAGGTGCTTCGTTGGCTCCGAGTCTGTGGTCGTTGCCTGCACTTGCAACCGAAAGTCTTAACAAATCTGCATAATCATCAACTGCGCTGATAACTGCAAGTAAGAATACAAGGAACTGAAT
>JAGCXJ010000278.1 GCA_017961385.1 Lachnospiraceae bacterium | reverse complement strand
TGTTTTGCAAACAAGTGAGATTTCTTCATCAGTCTTTCCTATAAAGAAAAACTCTGTATCAAAGCAAATGTCTTTTATACTATTGACTTTACACACTGTTAAGTTATGCGACAATCTCTTTAATTCCATATCAACCTCGTAGTCGTTTAATTAAAGTTAAAGAATTTTGAGTAATTGCTTCCACATAATTATAGCAAAGTTCCTAATATGTTAAAACATTTCTGTATTTAGATATTCCATATAATATAAAAACATAATCCCCCACCAGCCTCAAGGCATAAAACCTTGACCATGATGGGGGATTATGTTTGCCATGATCAAGCGATTAAGCAAAGGTTTGCTAATCGCCACCATCCATTTATCTGTCATAACCTACGGCCTTTTCCTTTTCTTTTGGTTTTGTCAGGATACGGTGATCTTCTGTTTTGTGATATTGCAACTTTCGATGTATTGGGTTTTTCATATAATCCTCAAAATCCTCATTTCTTCCCTCAAAGGTCAGATATTAAAGGCTGGTAAATTACACCAAAAATGACTAAATAAAATTGACCTATGAATTGACCTATTTTAAATTTTTGAGGCCAAAAATATCGATTTTTTACAAATTTTGATCCTGATTTTTACTTACAGAACCTGTTAGTATGAATCAGGATTTCTTTTCTTATTATCCCCTGAAACCCTTGAAAATACTGGGTTTTTCGACAAAAAAAGAACCGGTAAAACCAGTTCTTTTAGCAGCGCTACTAGGATTCGAACCTAGAAAATGACGGAGTCAGAGTCCGTTGCCTTACCATTTGGCGATAGCGCTATATATGTGCCGACTTTCCGTCAGCACATGTTATATTACAATATTTTCCTTAATAATGCAAGACTTTTTTCAATGTTTTGACATTATATCCGACAGAAGATAAACAAACGGAGAGTTCCAGTAGATAGTTATCTCATTCGTTGAATAACTCTGAGCATTATCTGCATAACACTTTGCCGGAGGCGTACCTGCCATAACAGACTTGATGAAGGAATCCTCCATGTTTCCGTCCGGTCCTCCGATGACCATTCCGGACATTGGTTTGCCGATTGCTATAGACGGTCTGTGGTGAGGATTCTGTGCATTCAGTGAGCCGTATCCGGTTAAGAAACAGTATCCTGTTGCGTTCTGTCCGAGTATATATGAAAGCTGATCATATACAGCCTGTTCATATTCCTTTTTCTGATCATCACTCGCATACTTGGCTGCTATTAACATCTGTCTTGCATAACCGCAGACGCTTAAGTTTGAACCCCAGCAGTAGTTGCTTCCAAGATCTGACATATATCCGTCAGTCTTGCTGTTGTTTAAGTATTCCTTGGCATTAGCTTCTATCTCTGTCTTTATCTTTTCGACCAGAGCCGTATTCTGCTTCTCGGGATCCATCGTAAGATATGCAATGTTTCCGTAGCTGCCCATGCTGTCCCATCCGAAACCGTGAAGAACATACATATCCAAGAGATCTTCTGCATACTTGATATATGCTTCATCTCCGGTAACCTTATACAGTTCCACAGAAGCCCAGTACATCTCATCCTTGAACTGACCGTCAGGATATTCCCCTGTTGAGATCTCTTCAGGATTCTTGAAACTTACTGCGCTCTTGTGATCCTCTAAATATGCATAAGCCTTCTTTGCAGCTGCAAGTGCTGTTTTTGCAAATGCGGGATCGATATCGGCATATACAGCAGAAGCCTTGGCCATGATTGCTGCAAAATCACCGGTTGCCGTATTGGAGATCGGGCATACGACAAGTTCCTCTGTTTCTTCCTGAGGCATAACAAATCCGGGGAATTCTCTGCATGTCACCTTATGATATACACCGCCTGTTGAAGGATCCTGCATCTTTAGCATCCACTTAAGCTCGTAGGCTGCCTCGTCTAAAATATCCGGAATGCCGTTTCCGCTCTCGGGTATTCCAAGGTCATCAGCCTCCCATAACTCAGGATAGTCCTCATATGCAAGGAGCAGATCTGCAACTGTTGTCGCTCCTGCCACCACATATCTTCCATAGTCACCTGCATCATGCCAGCCGCCTGATACGTCAATGTACGAATTGGTGCCATAGATAAGCGCCTTTGAATCATGACAAACAGGATGAGCAAATTCACCGGCTATGTCAGCACTCACTTCAGTTCCGCATCTTTGCTTATACAGCATAAGGAAACTGTCCTTAAGAAGTTCATCGTATACATCATCACCTATAGTAAACGGATATGATTCATCACCGTTTGAAACGGATACGACATATTTTCCGGGAGTCTTAAAATCACTGAAATCAGCCTGGTATACTTTTTCATCTGCATACTGCGCATCTACGGGTCCGTTAAGCTTTCCTGAATAAACTTCCTTGCCAGACTCATCCTTGACAGTAAATGTCTGATCTATACCTTCGCTTCTGATAACGGCAGTCTTTCTGTCCGATGTCCTGAAGCCGACCTGATTCAGATTAACATTCTTGCTCAGATCCACCTGCTCGGATTTGATCACATTTGTATCATCAGTCAGTACGACTGAAACATTGTCAAGTGTGATCTCATGTGGTTCCAGAGCGGAACCGTCTGCAGGGGAACCCATATTAAAGCACATTCTAGGTGCTACATCTGTCTGTTCTTCCATAGTGAACTCCCATGAATAATGCTGCATTCCGGGCTTTATAGTTATATATTCTCCAAAATACGCGTGATAATCTCCGCCGTTTACCTGGAGACGTACTTCTATTTCTCTTTCAAGAGTAGTATCCAGGTCAAATGAGAATTCGTATACACCGCCCTCATCAAGCTTAAAGCCGTCATAGTATATCTGAACACCGTAGTCTGTTGAACCGGTCTTTTGTATACTGATGTTACCCTGTTCGTTATCGGCTGTAAAATCACATGTTCCGCCGTGATTAAGATAGGTATTCCAATTCTCTAAGCCGTCATGGAAATCACCGTTGGCTATCATATTGACACCCAATCCTTCCGGTGGCTTTTGAACTTCAGGCTCTTCTTCAACAGCCTCTGTATCCTGTGCTTCGGGTGTAACGGTCTGTTCCGTAACGGTCGGCTCTACCTGCCCAACAGGTTCTGTCTCGGGTGCTTTATTAGTGCAGCCTGAAAGCAAAAGAGCGATTGAAAGCACAGAAGCTATCAGTTTTGTTACATGTTTTTTTTGCATTTATCTCCTCCTTATAAACCCATATGATCAGACTTCAAATAGAAGATCAGCATATGTCGGGAAAGGCCAGTAGTCTTTATCCACGATACGTTCAAGCTCGTCCGCACTGTGACGAAGCTTATCCATAGCCGGTACAACTTTTTCACGATAATAGAAGGCCTGTTCCTTGCCTCTTTCCATAGCCGAGCCTATCTTTTCGATAGTAGACAGTTCGACACGTTCCTGCTGCATAGATGTAAGAAGACCTCCGACACGCTTTAAAAGATCACTAGCGACTGTTGCATCTCCTCCCGCAGTCTTTGTAGCATTGACTGTTTCTGCAAGCATTCCCGTGTATTCGATGACAGAGGGAACAAGCTGCTTGTTTGCTATGTCTACCATTGTAAGCGCTTCTATGTTTATTGTCTTTGCATACTGTTCATAAAGGATCTCGGCACGGGATTCAAGTTCTGCTTTTGTGAAGATACCAAACTTCTCAAAAAGCTTTATCGATTTTTCAGTGGTAAGAGCGCTGACAGATTCAACCATTGAAGGGATGTTTGGAAGTCCTCGTCTTTTAGCTTCCTCTATCCATTCCTTAGAATAGCCGTCACCGTTGAAAATGATCCTCTGATGCTTGGTTAGATATTCTTTTATAAGATCGTGTACAGCGGAATCGAAATCCGCAGCTGCTTCAAGTCTGCCCGCCGCTTCGCAGAAACTCTCTGCAACGATTGAGTTTAAAATTATATTTGGACTGCCTATTGAATCGGAACTTCCGACCATACGGAATTCAAACTTGTTTCCGGTAAATGCAAAAGGTGATGTCCTGTTTCTGTCTGTTGCATCTATCTCGAAATCTGGAAGTGTTGATACACCTGTCTGAAGCGTACCGCCCTCCTTGAGTTTTGATGCCTGGCCTGTTTCAACCAGCTGTTTTACGACATCCTCAAGCTGTTCGCCCAAAAATACGGATATGATAGCCGGAGGAGCTTCCATGCCTCCGAGTCTGTGATCGTTTCCGACATTTGCTGCACTCTGTCTTAAAAGATCCGCATGTGTATCAACAGCCTTGAGTATGCAGGCAAGTACCAGCAGAAACTGGATATTCTCATTCGGGCTGATGCCGGGCTCTAAAAGGTTTAATCCGTTATCTGTAACGATAGACCAGTTGTTGTGCTTACCTGAGCCGTTAACACCCTCGAAAGGCTTTTCATGCAAAAGACATCTTAATCCGTGATGACCTGCAACACGCTTAAGAGTCTCCATTACTATCTGGTTATGGTCTACGGCTACATTAGCCGATTCATAGATCGGTGCAAGCTCATGCTGGGCAGGTGCGACCTCGTTGTGCTGTGTCTTGGAGGTTATGCCCATCTTCCAGAGCTCAATATTTACATCGTGCATGAACGCTCCGACACGTTCTCTGATAACACCGAAGTAGTGGTCATCCATCTCCTGACCTTTGGGAGCCGGAGAACCAAAAAGCGTTCTTCCTGTAAAAATAAGATCTTCTCTTTGCAAAGCCTTGGCCTGATCCACAAGGAAATACTCCTGTTCGGCACCAACACTGGCTGTTACCTTGGTAGCCTGTGTATTACCGAAAAGCCTTACTATTCTTAAAGCCTGTTTATTTAATGCCTCCATGGAACGAAGAAGAGGCGTCTTCTTGTCAAGCGATTCTCCTGTATATGAACAGAATGCCGTGGGTATGCAAAGCGTTGAGCCTACCGCCTGCTCCTTTAAAAAGGCAGGACTTGTTATATCCCAGGCTGTATATCCTCTTGCCTCAAATGTGGCTCTGAGTCCTCCTGAAGGGAATGATGAAGCATCAGGTTCTCCCTTTATGAGCTCCTTGCCGGAAAACTCCATTATCATCTTGCCGTCATCATCAGGATGAGTGATGAATGAATCATGCTTCTCAGCTGTTATACCCGTTAAAGGCTGGAACCAGTGCGTATAGTGCGTAGCTCCTTTCTCAACAGCCCAGTCTTTCATGGCTCTTGCCACGATGTCAGCTGTGGCTTTTGACAGCTCACCGCCGTTTTCCATTACATCTTCAACCTCAGCGAATACCTCTTTCGGGAGTCTTTCCCTCATAGTCCCCTTGGTGAAGACGTTGGATGCGAAAATCTCTTCTACATTCATAATGTGCTCCTCAATATATCGTAAACCTCAGGCGTAACACTTAGCTTAAGATGGATCTCCTGGCCGGGATGAGGACAGCTGTCTACAGCCTGCCCATCGCCGTTATACATTTCTTCCACCTTTACCGCGATATTATCACCGTTAGGTTTCATTATCTCAATGGTATCACCCACGCAGAACTTGTTTTTCTGTTCTATGACAGCGTTTCCGTTTTCATCAATCTCGGAAACCGTTCCGTAATACACAGAATCACTCATATATGTATTGGTATCATATATCTGAGTTTCCTCGCTAGGCTTTCCAAAATAGAATCCAGTCGTAAACTGCCTGTATGTGCACTTGCTTATCTCTTGTCTGTACCAGTCCATATTGGCACGATAAATATCTTCGCCCTTTTTGAAATCATCAAGTGCCTTTCTGTAGGTCCTAGCGACTGTTGCAACATACAGTGCCGTCTTCATCCTTCCTTCGATCTTTAACGAATCTATCCCTGCATCGATCAGTTCGGGGATATACTCGATCATGCACAGATCCTTGGAATTGAAGATAAATGTGCCTCTCTCATTTTCATATACAGGGAAATACTCGCCGGGACGCGATTCTTCGACAACGGCATATTTCCATCTGCACGGATGCGTACATGCACCCTGATTTGCATCTCTTCCGGTAAAGTAATTGCTCAAAAGGCATCTTCCGGAATAAGATATGCACATAGCACCATGAATGAAGCTTTCGATCTCCATATCATCCGGAATATGTTCTCTGATCTCTTTTAATTCCTTTAACGAGAGCTCCCTGGCACTTACTACGCGCTTAGCACCCTGCTTATACCAGAAATCATATGTAAGATAATTTGTATTATTGGCCTGTGTGGAAATATGAATATCTGTATTGGGACATTCCTTTTTTGCAAGCGTAAACATACCGGGATCCGATATAATAAGTGCATCGGGACCTATATCATTTAACTCGCAAAAATACTTCTGCGCACCTTCAAGGTCATAGTTATGCGCCAGTATATTGGCCGTCACATAAACCTTTACGCCTCTTTCATGAGCAAATTCAATGCCCTTTTTCATATCTTCGGGACTGAAATTCTTTGCCTTTGCCCTGAGTCCGAAAGCCTCTCCGCCGATATAGACTGCATCTGCTCCGTATATAACTGCTGTCTTCAGTACCTCAAGACTGCTTGCAGGTACAAGTAATTCCGTATTTCTCATATATTTCCTTACACATTCTTGACGCTGACAGTGATACCGTCTCCTACAGGAAGTATTGCCGTTGTCAGCATATCATTGTGTTTAAGCTCATAGAGATACTCCCGCATTCTGTTATGTATCGTGCGGTTTCTTCTTACTATCGCATATTTGGATTCTATTATATCTCCGTCCTGCAATACATTATCGGAAATAAGTGTCCCCCCGCTCTTTAAAAGTCTGATAAGATCGGGCAGATAGTTTATGTACTGACCCTTGGCAGCATCCATGAATATAAGGTCATATTCATCATTTAACGTGGGAAGTATCTTTAGAGCATCTCCCTCTATAAGAGTGATAGAATCTTTTTTGTTATTATCCTCGAAGTTCTTTAGCGCTATGGGGATCCTGGGCTCGTAGTTTTCTATTGTAGTTATGTGACAGTCCTTAGGTGCATATTCACTCATAAGGAGTGCTGAAAACCCTATGGCTGTACCTACTTCCAGTATCTTCTTTGGACGTATGCTCTTTATCACATATCGAAGATATGCCTGCATATCTTTTCTTATGATCGGAACGAATGTCTCTATCGCATATTTTTCTATCTCATCAAGATAGGCAGGATTTCCCGGATCGAGTGAATTGATAAATGATACCGTTCTCTCATCTACCATTATTCTTCTCCTTCACCCTCTAAGTCTGCATCCT
The DNA here is from genome assembly GCA_017961385.1 of Lachnospiraceae bacterium. GTDB lineage: Bacteria > Bacillota > Clostridia > Lachnospirales > Lachnospiraceae > Colinaster. The sequence goes on along the minus strand of JAGCXJ010000278.1, from coordinate 5,859 downwards.
CCGACTCTTCTTCAGGAATATATTCTTCTACAGGTTCATCACCTTCCGTATCAAACGGGAGTGTCTCTTCATCGGCATTGTATAAAAGCTCTTCTTCAGTCTCGGGCTTCTTTTCGGCTCCCGCCATGACATCTATCATCTCATCCGCAGTCATTGTCGTATTGAGCTGGTATTTTCCCGGCTGGATCTTTCCGTGATTTGCACTGACAAGCTCCTGGATGAGGAAAAGATTTGCATCACGGATCAGGCCCTTGCTCTCGAGCATCTTTCCGATCTCTCTGGTCGATATATCCTCTCCGATGGAAACATCTATGCTGGTCCCGTCACCCGTAACGGTAACAGGCGGTTCTGTAAACACCCTGTAGCCGTAGTTGTATGCCATAAGCGCGTATTTTCTCACGAACATGACCACAAGCATTGCAAGAACTATCTTTACTGCCGTGGAAAACACGGAACCTATAATCTCCTTAACATTGTCACTCATTTCTAAACCTCTTGAATTATCGGTATGATCATCGGGCGTCTCTTGGTCTTTTTCCATACATAGTCACTTAGTGATTCCTTTATGGAAGACTTGATCTTGCCCCAGTCGGTAATGCCTCTGCTTAAAAGATCCTCAACAACTTCATGCATAAGCTCTGTAGCTTCAGTGATAAGCTCCTCGGATTCTCTCACATAGACAAATCCCCTAGATACTATGTCGGGACCTGCCATTAGCTCTCCGGTCGCCTGATCGAGCGCAAGAACAACAGTCATCATACCTTCTTCCGAAAGCTGCTGCCTGTCTCTGAGTACTATATTTCCAACATCCCCGACGCCTATTCCGTCAACGAATATCGCACCTGTCGGTACCTTTCCGGTAACCTTTGCTTCATTCTCATCAAGTTCGAGTATATCTCCCGATGAGAGTATGAATACCTTGTCCTTTTCCATTCCAAGATCCATGGCAAGCTTTGCCTGAGCCTTAAGATGCTTAAACTCGCCGTGAACAGGAACTGCATATTTGGGTCTTACCAAAGAATATATGAGCTTGATCTCTTCCTGGCATGCATGTCCTGATACATGTGCATCCTGGAATATAACATCAGCGCCCTTCATGGCAAGCTCGTTTATCACCTTGGTCACAGCCTTTTCATTTCCCGGTATGGGGTTTGACGAAAAGATGATTGTGTCTCTTGGACCGATCGATATCATCCTGTGGATATCGGCTGCCATCCTGCTGAGTGCAGCCATGCTCTCTCCCTGTGAGCCCGTCGTTATTATACAGGTCTTTTCCTCGGGATAGTTCTTCATCTGCTCGATAGGTATGAGAGTGTTCGGAGGTATGTTAACATATCCGAGCGCCTGTGCGGTCTCAATGATATTGACCATGCTGCGCCCTTCCAAAACTACCTTTCTCTCAAACCTGTATGCCGAATTTATGATCTGCTGAACCCTGTCAACATTTGATGCAAATGTCGCTATTATTATCCTGTTGCTTCGATGCTCTGAAAAGATCGTATCAAATATCTTTCCAAGTGTTCTCTCGGAGGGAGTAAATCCGGGACGTTCAGCATTAGTGCTGTCGCATAAAAGCGCAAGCACTCCTTTATGTCCGATCTCGGCAAATCTCTGAAGATCTATGGCATCACCGAATACCGGCGTGTAATCAACTTTAAAATCACCTGTATGGACTATGATCCCGGCAGGCGAATAAATGGCAAGTGCAGCGGCATCGACTATGCTGTGATTGGTCCTAATGAACTCGACTCTTAACTGGCCGAGATTGATGCTCTGACCGAACTTGACTATCTTTCTTTTTATCTGGTTTTTAAGGTCATGCTCCTCAAGCTTGTGATCGATCAGTCCCATTGTCAGCTTGGTAGCATATAAAGGAATGTTTATCTCCTTTAATATATACGGCAGAGCACCTATATGATCCTCATGTCCGTGTGTAATGACAAAGCCCTTGACCTTATCTATATTGTTCTTAAGATATGTAACATCCGGTATTACCAGGTCTATCCCAAGCATGTCATCCGAAGGGAAACTCAAGCCGCAGTCAACTATGACTATCGTATCCTCATATTCGAAAGCGGTAATGTTCATCCCTATCTGTTCGAGTCCGCCCAGAGGAATGATCTTAAGCTTACCGGATGATGGTTTCTCTTTCTTCAAATCCTTTCTCTCCTATTGTTCTTCCGAAACGAACTTGACGTCATCTAAAAGATCCTCAAAGACCCCTGCGACCGCCTTAAGTTCCGTATCATCATCGACTATGGCATAGACACTGTCCTTATCCTCGTCCTTTGACATATCCTTTAGGATGAGCGCCTCACCATCGCCTTCTTCAAAATCAGTTACAAGTATATAATTTGTACCGGATATCCTTGTCTGTTCCAGGACATAGAATTCAACCGGCTCGTCCCCGTCGGGACAGAATACTATCTTTTCAAGTTTCATGTATTTTCCTCTTTTTTAATCTCAGCCATATGATCCAGATATTCCTGCAGGATAAACACGGCAGCTATCTGATCCACATATTTTTTCCTGTTCTCTCGTCTGACACCCGATTCAATGAGCGCTTCATCCGCAGCCACCGTTGTGAGTCTCTCATCCCACAGTATCACTTCAAGGCCGGTCCTTCTTTCCAGCTTTTCCTTGAACTCCTCACTGAATCTGGCTCTGTCTCCGATAGTATCATTCATGTTTTTGGGATAGCCCAAAACGATCCTTTCAACACCGTTTTGTACAATGAGTTGTTCTATGCGTGCAAGTGTCTGACGCAGCTTGTTCTCTTCTTTTCTGGTTATAGTCTCAACCGGCTGAGCCGTAATGAGCAGAGGGTCGCTTATCGCCACCCCTACAGTCTTTGAGCCCAGATCAAGTCCCATTATCTTCATTTTTGTTCTATTCCCAGCCGTGCTTCTTGATATACTCTGTAAGGAGTTCTTCAACAAGCTCGTCACGCTCAACCTTCTGTATCATGCTCCTTGCATTGTTGTGGCTGGTGATATAAGTGGGATCTCCGGACATGATATATCCGACTATCTGGTTTACCGGGTCATACCCCTTCTCCTGCATAGCCTCGAATACCATCTCAAGAATGATCTTAACGCTTGTTTCCTTTTCTACATCAACTTTGAAAAACTGTGTGTTGCCTATCTCTCCCATAGTCTTTCTCCTTAATTAGCCGTTATAAAAGTAAATTATGCCACCTTTTATGGTAACATTTTTTATATCATCTTTTCAATAACATAATGTTATTTTGCAAAAATCCAGTAACAGTCCCTTCAATGACAAGGTTCTTTTCGTATGCACCCTCAACTGCCATCATGATATAGTTTTTGGTATGTCCCAGAGTATATGTCCTGTTATCTATCTTTGTCTGTTCCTCAGTCAGTATCTCTTCCTTTTTTCCTACGACGGCACTCATAAATCCTTTCATATGTATCTCGTTTATCTTTTCGAGTTCGTCGCTTCTTTGTGCTTTGACCTTCTCTGTCAGCTGATCCGGCATGGTATCGGCGATCGTTCCGTGTCTTCTTGAATACTTGAATATATGAGTCTCGTAAAAATCTATGCTTTCTACAAACCTTAAGGTCTTTTGAAACTCCTCGTTTGTCTCTCCGGGAAATCCGACGATGATATCCGTAGTAATGGCGGGATGCTCATAATATTCTCTAATGAGCTTTACTCCTGCAGCATACTCGTTTGCGGTATATCTTCTGTTCATGCGCTTAAGAGTCTCATCGCATCCGCTCTGCAAAGACAGATGAAAATGTGGACATACCTTATCTATTGCAGATATGCTCTCAAGAAACTGCCTGGTTATGATCCTGGGTTCGAGAGATCCGAGTCTTATCCTCTCGATCCCATCTATCTTTGAAACCTTTTTAATGACATCTATCAGATCAAAGTTAGTATAATCCTCTTTTGCCACTATGTTGTATGACGTTCTTTCATCATGCAGATCAAGTCCGTAAGAGCTTAAATGAATACCGGTAAGAACTATTTCCTTATATCCAGCATTCGCCAGTCTTTTTATCTCATCAACAACTTCCTTTGGATCTCTTGATCTTATCCTTCCTCTGGCAAACGGGATTATGCAGAATGTGCAGAACTGGTCACACCCGTCCTGTATCTTTATATCAACCCTGGTCCTCTCGGATGAGCCTTCTATGCTGTAGTCCTCATATTTTATGGGAGAAGAGATATCATCAACCACAGCCTTCTTTACATGTGACGCTTCATATTCATTTATTATATCTATGAGCTTTTCCTTGTGATTGTTGCCTATGACCAGGTCAACCGCATCATCAGCAAGAGCTCCCTTCGTATCTGTCTGGGCATAGCAGCCGACAGCTACGACTATGGCCTCAGGATTGGTTTTCTTTGCTTTATGCAGCATCTGGCGGCTTTTTCTGTCAGCTATATTTGTAACACTGCAGGTATTTATCACATATACGTCTGCTTTTTGTGTAAATTCAACAATTTCCCAGCCTGCTTTTCGTGCATTTTGCTGCATCATTTCTATTTCGTACGTATTTACTTTACATCCAAGATTGTGGAATGCTACAGTTTTCATGTTTTTTACCGGTTTTTTCGTTAATCTTTATGTCTTGACTTTTCACTGCCCCGCCTTTAAGATTGTAGTCGTAAGGTACACAGGATTTATAAATAAGGAGGAGAACAATATGAAGACAGTTCAGATTTCATTAAACTCAATCGATAAAGTAAAGTCATTCGTAAATGATATTACAAAGTTCGATTATGATTTTGATCTTGTATCAGGCAGATACGTAATCGATGCTAAGTCTATCATGGGTATCTTCAGTTTAGACCTTTCTAAGCCGATCGATCTTAACATCCATGCTGAAGACAACGTTGATGCTGTACTTGATGTACTCAAGCCTTACATGATCTAATCAATCAGCACAAGGCCAAGTTTACTTGGTCATTTAAAAAAGATTTTAACGCAAGACTCATGTCTTGCGTTTTTTGTTTCAGTTCTTTACTATGATGGTTTCTTTTGTATCAAGCGCCGTCTTTACTAACCCGTCTATCACATCATCAAGATTATGCTCATGTCTTTTGATTATGCTCAGGTTCGGCTTTGTTACCGGATGCTTTGCGACAAATATCGTACAGCAGTCCTCAAAAGGAAGGATCGAGGTCTCGTATGTGCCGATCTTTTCGGATATATCTATGATCTCCTGCTTGTCCATTCCTATGCAGGGACGGTATACGGGCATTGTGCATACTTCGTTTGTACATGCAAGAGAATGCATTGTCTGGCTTGCTACCTGTCCGATCGATTCACCGGTTATAAGTCCGAGACATTCGGTCTCTTCAGCGATTGTCTGAGCTATCCTCATCATGTATCTACGCATGATGATAGTAAGCTCGTCATGAGGACATTTCTCATAGATCGCAAGCTGTATATCGGTAAAGTTTATCACATGAAGATATATCGGCCCGCTGTATCTTGCCACCTGCTTTGCAAGATCTATGACTTTCTGTTTTGCCCTGTCCGATGTATACGGAGGAGCATGGAAATAGACCGCATCTATCTTTACGCCTCTCTTGCTGATCATATATCCTGCAACTGGAGAATCTATTCCTCCCGAAAGCAAGAGCATCGCCTTTCCGTTCGTACCTACAGGCATGCCGCCGGGTCCGGGTATTATCTGAGAATATATATATACCTTTTCTCTTATCTCGACATACAGACAGATATCAGGATTGTGAACATCAACCTTAAGCTCAGGAAATGCATTTAAGAGCACTTCTCCTATATCAGCATTAAGCTGCATTGAGTCTTTGGGATATGACTTTCTCGATCTTCTCGCAAATACCTTGAATGTCTTATTCTTGTCT
>JAGCXJ010000277.1 GCA_017961385.1 Lachnospiraceae bacterium | reverse complement strand
TAAATGAAGCGATAAAGGATATACAGGATACGGAATAGAGATATCTTTTCTTAAACGTGTCTGCAGAGAGAAAGTAAAAAAGTGCAGGTTAGTCGCATGAAAATGCATGTTGGTCGATCTGCTCTTTTTTTGTTGTCTTTTGTCTGATATGTTACAGGCAGGAGGAAGAAATAATGAAAAATGCAATATCAGTAAGAGACCTTAAAAAGTCATACAAGGAGCACGAAGCAGTAAAGGGAATAAGCTTTGATGTTAATGAGGGAGAGTTCTTCGCATTCCTTGGAGAGAACGGAGCTGGGAAATCGACAACGATAAACATGCTTTGCACGATACTGTCAAAGACATCTGGAGATGTAAGGATATTTGATCACGAGCTTGGAAGGGAAGATGACAGCATAAGAAAGCTCATCGGAATAGTATTTCAGAACTCGGTGCTTGATAACAAGCTTACCGTGAAAGAGAATCTTCTCACCAGGGGAGCATATTACGGACTGAATAAGAAGCAGGTCCTTGAGAGGATGGAGCCTTTTATGGAGAGCTTCGAGCTAAACGAGATATGGAACAGGAGATATGAGAGGCTTTCCGGAGGACAGAGACGCAGGGTGGATATAATGAGAGCTCTCATACATGATCCGAGGATATTGTTTCTGGATGAGCCCACCACAGGTCTGGATCCCAAATCCAGAATGCTTGTCTGGGAGCATATAAGAAGGCTTAAGAACGAAAAGAATCTTACGATCTTTCTTACAACCCATTACATGGAAGAAACTGCGGATGCCGACAATGTCGTGATACTGGACAAGGGAAGGATCATAGCAAACGGAACTCCGTCTAAGCTAAAGACAGATTATGCTTCATCTCATCTTGTATGGTATGTGAACAAGGATGAAAGAGCAGAGGAAGTCATAAAGGGATATGACTGGAAATATGACAGCGATCACTACAGTGTTGATTTTAAGGGACAGATCACTGATCTGTTATACAGAAACAGAGATCTCATAAGGGATTTTGAGATCAAAAAAGGTTCGATGGATGATGTATTTTTAAATCTTACAGGTAAGGAGTTTGCGGGATGAAAATGTATATAGGATTGACAAAAAGAAATCTGTTAGTGTTTTTCAAGGACAAGCAGTCGATACTGTTTTCGATGCTCACATCGATCATAGTATTCGGATTGTATCTCATATTTTTAAAGAGTACGTTTGTTGATGCCATAAACGGAGTCCTTAACAACATACCGGCTTTAAACGGCCTTATAAGAAATGAGGATCTTAAGATGTTCTCTGATCTTATACTCTTATCCGGGATAATGGGCTCGGCTATGATAACCGTGCCGTATAACTGCTTGATGATCATTGTAAGAGACAGGGAGTATAACGTTGACAAGGATATGTTGGCTACACCGGTTAAAAGATGGCAGATCGTTTTATCGTATTTTACTTCAGCAGCGCTCTCATCGATCATAATGACAGCTATTATACTGACTGTCGGAATGGTCATATTAAGCGCAAGAGGAGACCTGTACATGAGTATCGGAGATCTTCTTAGGACATACGCGGTAGTGGCTCTCGGATCGATCTCATCCACAGCACTCTTTATAGGTATTGTGATGTTATTTAAGACAAGCTCGGCAAGTGCGGCCTTTTCGGGAATTCTTTCTGCGGCAGCAGGATTTGTTATAGGAGCATACATTCCCGTATCGCAGTTTTCGGACCGCGTTCAGACAGTCTGCAACATCTTTCCTGGATCACATGCTGTAATAATGTTAAGAAATACACTTATGGGGGGCCTGCTTGATAACATAGACAGCTCGATAGGCGGAGTTGACAGCGGCATGTTCACAAAGTCTTTAAAGGATATTTTTACCTTCAAAGCACATATATTTGATTTTAACCTTGGTATGAGTCAGATGATCATTTATGTCATGGCAATGATCGTTATAAGCATAGTTTTAGCTTCGGTAGTTTACTCAAAATCCTACAAGAGTTAAATCAAGTAAAATCTGCTTGACAGTTTACCTGCATAGGGGTATATTTTCAAGAAATACCCTTAAACTGGTAAATGAAAGGGAGGGGAGAGTATGTCTACAACTGACAAGGATAAACTATCGTTCAAAGTCACCATGAAAAATGCATGGTATGCGATGACGCTTGCCAGTCAGATATGCCCGAACATCATCGTCCATTCATTCTTTTTATGGCTGATAGGACATGGAGAATGGGTGTTCTTTGACGGCATATTCATGCGTGTGGTAGTTGATGCTTTGGATAAGGGTCTTGGATTTGATCATATCTTTAGATTCATTCTTATAAGCGGTGCGATATTCTGCGCCTGCGCGATCTACACCAACTATATTGAAAATGTGGTATATCCGCTGGAGACCAACAGACTCTTCGGAGGTATATATAAGAAGCTCTACGCAAAGGCAAAAAACGTAGAGCTTAGATGCTATGAAGACTCCGATTTCTACAACCGCTATACAATGGCGATGGACGGAGCAGAAGAAAAGATAACGGCGATAATAAGAGGCATACTCGGAGCTGTTATCGGTGCCGTGGCTGCAGTGATCGTATTCTATCTGATGTTTGAGATAGATCACTATGCGATCCTTTTCATCCTTTCGCCGCTTGTGGGAAATTTCATATTTGGAAATCTGAAGAACAAGTACGAGTTTAAAAGATACCAGGATCAGGCACCGAATGAGAAAGTCCTAAACTATGTCAGCAGAATGATGTATCTGCCTGACGGAGCAAAGGAGATCAGGCTTTCAAAGGTCTTTGAGCTGATGAAGAAGCAGTACAGGGAAGCGACTGATAAGAATGTGAAGGTAGCGATAAAGTATGCGTTCGCAAACTGCAGTCTGAGCTTTTTCAGGATAACATTCACTTTTACAGTCATATTTGAAGGTGTTCTGCTGTATGCGATATACAGAAACAGGGTATCAAATACCATTACCCTAGCAGAGCTGACGATCATGACAAGCCTCATGGTAGCCATGACATGGATACTTATAAGAGTATTTGAAAATATCATGGAAATACTCAAAAACGGCATGTTCATCAATAACCTGAGAAGCTTTTTGGAGTATAAGGAAGTCATTCCTGAGGATCAGGACGGTGATATGC
>JAGCXJ010000276.1 GCA_017961385.1 Lachnospiraceae bacterium | reverse complement strand
TATTGGACGTTAGCGACCAGTTGTTATGCTTTCCTGAACCGTTTATCCCTGCGAAGGGCTTCTCATGAAGCAGGCACATGTATCCGTGCTTTTCAGCGACCTTCTTCATTATCTCCATCGTAAGCTGGTTATGATCTACCGCTACGTTAGTTGTATCAAACACAGGTGCTAGCTCATGCTGGCTGGGTGCTACCTCGTTATGCTTTGTCTTTGCGGGGATTCCGAGCTTCCACAGTTCCTCGTCAAGATCATGCATATATGCCGCAACCCTGGGCTTGAGATTTCCGAAGTAGTGATCATCCATCTCCTGACCCTTGGGAGCAGGTGCACCCAGAAGCGTTCTTCCGGTAAAGATGAGATCCTTTCTTCTTCTGTAATCCTTTTTATCTATTAAGAAGTATTCCTGTTCCGGTCCTACGGTCGTAAGAACGTTTGTTACGTCTTCCTTTCCAAGGAGCTTTAAGATCTTTACCGCTTCCTTGCTGATCGCATCCATCGATCTTAAAAGTGGAGTTTTTTTATCAAGTGCTTCTCCGCTGTATGAGCAGAATGCCGTAGGAATGTATAATGTCTTGTCCTTTATGAATGCCGGGCTGGTAGGATCCCATGCTGTGTATCCTCTTGCCTCGAATGTTGCTCTTATTCCTCCTGAAGGGAAGCTTGATGCATCGGGCTCGCCCTTTACCAGTTCCTTGCCTGAGAAATCCATTATGATCTCACCGTTTTCAACGGGGCAGATGAAACTGTCATGCTTTTCTGCAGTGTAGCCTGTCATCGGCTGGAACCAGTGAGTGAAGTGTGTTGCTCCGTTCTCTACTGCCCATTCCTTCATTGCGACCGCTACCGCATTTGCTACATCGAGTTCAAGGTGGGTATTATTATCGATCGTCTTCCTCAGTGCCTTGTACATGTCTTTCGGAAGTTTTTCTCTCATGATCTTATCGCTGAATACAAGACTTCCGAAAAGTTCAGGGATTGTGCTTTCCATTTTTTTCCTCCTTTTCTGTTGGTCTTTATATCCGGATCCGCGCCACCCGAATCAAAACCGTTTTGCTTTTTTCTTAAAAAGAAAAGGGCGCTTCGACCAGCTGGTCAAAGCGCCTTTGCTTTTCTGTGTCGTACTATACTCTTTTGAAAATTACTTGGCAACACATTTTTTTAAATTTTTAAAAAATTGTTGAAACCTTTATCGTCTGCTCCTCTAAAACATCCAGTAAAACAGCGACTGTATCAAGGCTTGTGAACATCGTGACATTGTTTTCTATCGCGCATCTTCTTATGGCTACGCCGTCCTCGTAGTGGATGCCGGACAGTATCGCTCTGGTATTTATCACGTAGCTTACATATCCTGCTCTGATCGATTCGAGTATCTCGATGCTGCCTTCACTGAGCTTATGACGCACCCTGGTACGTATGCCGTGCTCCTTTAAAAAGTCCGCGGTTCCGATCGTAGCCTCGATGTTAAAGCCCATGTCATAGAATCGCTTTATAAGGGGAAGAGCCTCTGCCTTGTCCTCGTCCGCAAGAGTTACCATGACGGTGCCGTAGTTCTGAAGCTTTATTCCTGATGCGATGAGAGCCTTGTACATCGCTCTGTGAAGAGTCTTGTCATAGCCTATGGCTTCACCAGTCGATTTCATCTCGGGAGAAAGATATGCATCCATTCCCTTTAGCTTTGCAAAGGAGAATGCGGGTGCCTTTACGCACCACCTGTCTCTTTCCTTGGGGTAGAGTTCAAATATGCCCTGCTCCTTTAGGCTGACTCCCAGGATAACAAGAGTCGCTATATCCGCAAGAGAGTATCCCGTTGCCTTTGAAAGGAAAGGGACTGTCCTTGACGATCTGGGATTTACCTCGATGATATATACGTTTTCATTCTCATCGACTATGAACTGGATGTTATATAAGCCTACTATGCCTATCCCAATGCCCAGCTTCTTTGTATACTGAAGGATGGTGCCTTTGACCCTGTCGGATATCGAGAATGTCGGATATACGCTTATGGAGTCGCCAGAGTGCACGCCTGTCCTCTCGACAAGCTCCATTATGCCGGGAACGAATACATCGTGACCGTCGCATATCGCATCGACTTCCACTTCCTTGCCTCTTATATACTTATCGACAAGCACCGGCTTGTCTTCGTCCACTTCAACGGCAGTCTTGAGATAATGCCTCATATCGGCTTCCTTTGAGACTATCTGCATTGCTCTTCCGCCGAGAACAAAGCTCGGACGCACGAGCACCGGATAGCCTATCTCCTGCGCTACCTTTACGCCGTCTTCGATATTTGTGACAGCAACTCCTTTTGGCTGGGGTATATCAAGCTCGATAAGCAGCTTTTCAAACAGGTCTCTGTCTTCTGCCTTTTCAATGGCATTGCAGTCGGTGCCTATTATCCTTACGCCGTATTCCTTTAGGGGTTCTGCCAGATTTATTGCAGTCTGACCTCCGAGGATCGCTATGACACCTTCAGGCTTTTCCATCTCGACGATGTTCATCACATCCTCTACGCAGAGCGGCTCAAAGTAGAGCTTGTCGCTTGTCGTATAGTCGGTCGAAACGGTCTCGGGGTTGTTGTTTATGATTATGGCTTCATACCCCGATGCCTTTATGGTCTTTACCGCATGCACGGTGGAATAGTCAAATTCGACACCCTGGCCTATCCTTATGGGGCCTGAGCCTAAGACTATTATCTTTTTCCTGTCTGATATGACAGATTCGTTCTCATCCTCGTATGTTGAATAAAAATACGGGATATAGCTCTCAAACTCCGAAGCGCACGTATCTATCATCTTATAGACGGGCTTTATCCCTAAGCTGTTTCTTAGATCAAATATCTCATGGGCATCCCTTTTCCAAAGCTTACCTATCTCCTTATCGGAAAAGCCCATCTTCTTTGCTTTAAAGAGCGTGTCTTTATCATTTATATTTTCAGCTACCGTCTTTTCCATATCGACGATATTCTTAAGCTTTCGTATGAAGAAGACATCGATGCCCGTTATCTTTGCGATCCTTTCTGTCTCGCATCCCATTCTCAGCATCTGAGCTATGGCATAGATACGGTCATCCGTTCCGATAGCGATATAATCGGCCAGCTCATCCATCGAATAATCATCAAACTTATGGCTGTACAGATGAAATACACCCACTTCGAGACTTCTTATGGCCTTTAAGAGACTCTCTTCTACAGTCCTGCCGACACTCATGACTTCACCCGTTGCCTTCATCTGGGTGCTGAGTGAATTGTTCGCATCGTTAAACTTGTCAAACGGAAATCTCGGCATCTTTGATACTACATAGTCAAGCGCGGGTTCAAAGCTGGCAGGAGTGTTTGCGAGCATTATCTCATCAAGACGCATGCCTACGCTTATCTGTGCGTAAACCCTGGCTATGGGATAGCCGCTTGCCTTTGATGCGAGTGCGCTCGATCTCGATACCCTTGGATTTACTTCGATAAGATAGTACTTGAATGACTTGGGATCGAGTGCGAACTGGACATTGCAGCCGCCTTCTATCTTGAGCGCTCTTATTATCTTTAACGCGCTGTCACGCAGCATGTGATATTCCTTGTTGGTAAGAGTCTGAGACGGACATACGACGATGGAATCCCCCGTATGTATTCCTACGGGATCTATGTTTTCCATGTTGCAGACGGTGATAGCCGTATCATTGGCGTCACGCATCACTTCGTACTCTATCTCCTTGTAGCCCTTTACGCTCTTTTCAACCAGTACCTGGTGAACAGGTGACAGAGCAAGGGCATTTTTCATTATCTCCTTGAACTCGTTTACGTTTTCGGCAAAGCCTCCTCCCGTTCCTCCCAGTGTAAAGGCAGGTCTTATTACAACGGGGTAGCCTATCTTTTCGGCAGCATCCAATCCTTCCTGCATGCTCTCTGCTATCATTGAAGGAAGCACCGGTTCGCCTAAGTTTATGCAAAGCTCCTTAAACAGCTCCCTGTCCTCGGCTCTTTCTATGCTCTCTGTCCTGGTTCCCAGAAGCTCTACACGGCATTCCTTTAAGATGCCCTTCTTTTCAAGCTGCATCGCAAGGTTTAATCCTGTCTGGCCGCCTATTCCGGGTAGTATCGCATCAGGTCTTTCCATCCTTATTATCTTTGCGATGAATTCAAGAGTCAGTGGCTCCATATAGACCTTGTCTGCTATCGCCTCATCTGTCATTATCGTTGCAGGATTTGAGTTGCACAGTATAACCTCGTATCCTTCTTCCCGAAGCGACAGACAGGCCTGCGTTCCCGCATAGTCAAATTCCGCAGCCTGACCTATGACGATAGGTCCCGATCCTATGACAAGGATCTTTTTTATATCTCTACGTTTAGGCATCTTTACCCTCCTTAACGCTTTCATCTATCATATTTAGAAACTCATCAAAAAGATATGAGCTGTCCTGAGGTCCCGGAGCGCTCTCGGGATGATACTGCACGCTGAATACCCTATCCTTTGTGCATTCCATTCCCTCAACCGTGTTATCTAATATGTTTATATGCGTGACCTCTAAACCTGTTCCCTTTAAGCTGTCTGTATCGACTGCATAGGAATGGTTCTGCGATGTTATCTCTATCTTATCTGTTTTGAGATTTCTTACGGGATGATTTCCGCCTCTGTGGCCGAATTTGAGGTTGTACGTCTTTGCGCCGTACGCAAGAGAAATGATCTGATGGCCAAGGCATATCCCGAAGATGGGCAGCTTTCCTATCAGATTTTTAACAGTGTTAATCGTATCCTTTACATCCTCGGGATCTCCGGGTCCGTTTGATACAAAGAGTCCGTCAGGTGAAAGATCAAGGATAGCCTCTGCGCTCGTATCAAAAGGCACGACAGTTATCCTGCATCCTCTCGCACTAAGTTCTCTTAGAATGTTTCTTTTCATTCCGCAGTCAATGGCAACGATATGTCTGCTTGCATTGTCTATCATTCCCGCGCTGTATGTCCTGTCAGTACTTACCTTTGATACAACATCCCTGTCAAGTTCAGTACTCTTTAGTTTCTCTAAAGCGCTTTGTGTATCGGTATCCTCGGATACGATGCATGCCTTGCAGCTTCCGTAGTCTCTTATGTGTCTTGTGAGCTTTCTGGTATCAATGCCGCTTATTCCTGCGATATCATATCTTTTCATTGTCTGGGAGAGTGTCTCGCTGCATCTGAAATTGGACGGCTCATCGCAGTACTGTCTTACGATCAGTCCCGATATCGAAGGATGCCTGGTCTCATTGTCATCCTCATTGATGCCGTAGTTTCCTATGAGCGGGTATGTCATAACGACAGCCTGTCCGGTATATGACGGATCCGATATGATCTCCTGGTAGCCAACCATGGATGTGTTGAATACCAGCTCAACTGTCTTGTCGCTCTCGGAGCCGAATCCTTCTCCTAAAAATTCACTTCCGTCCTCAAGTATGATCTTTCTTTTCATTGCTCTTTCCTTTTACTAAACGGGATACTGACCGTCAAAGCAGGCCTTGCATATCTCAAGGTCGCCTGTCATCTGTTCAAAATCCTCTATATGCATATATTCGAGCGAATCCGCTCCTATCTGAACCCTTATCTGTTCCGTGGAATGCTCGCTCGCGATAAGCTGCGAGTTGTCCGGGACATCCGTGCCGTAAAAGCAGGGATACAAAAACGCAGGAGAGCTTATCCTTACATGCACTTCCAGAGCCCCTGCCTTTCTCATCATCTTGATGAGTCCCGCGATTGTTGTCCCTCTTACTATGGAATCATCTATCAGAACGATCCTTTTGTTTTTCACAACACTTTCGATAACACTCAGCTTCATGTGAACGGCCGATGCTCTCTCTGACTGGGTCGGCTTAATGAATGTCCTGCCCACGTAGCTGTTCTTGTTAAACGCAGGGATAAAAGGTATCCCGGAAAACTTTGAATATCCTACAGCTGCGGTAAGACCCGATTCGGGTACTCCCGTTACTACATCAGCCTCAACCGGGTATCTCTTTGCAAGCGCCATACCGCCCTTTATCCTGGCATCATATACACTGATGTTATCCATATGTGAATCTAGTCTTGCAAAATATATATATTCAAAAATGCAGTGAG
>JAGCXJ010000275.1 GCA_017961385.1 Lachnospiraceae bacterium | reverse complement strand
GTTGCTGGGCTTTTTATCGTAACACCCGAGTCACTCACGGGGCAGCAGGCTGTAACAAAAGCAGGCGACGGAACAAAGGAAGCACTTGAAAAGTATCCTGTCGGCGGAATAGTATATTTCAAGCAGAACATAACATCATCCGATCAGATAAAAGAGATGATAGAAAATACAAAGAGCTACTGCAGATATCCTCTTTTTATAGCCGTAGACGAGGAAGGCGGAGATGTAGCCAGGATCCAGCAGGCACTGAAGCTTGACAAGACATCCACTGCTAAAGAGCTAGGTGATGAGAACAATACGATAACTACTTTTGATGCTTATGATACCATAGGCAAAAGACTTATCGATTACGGCTTTAACCTTGATTTTGCACCTGTTGCGGATGTATTGACCAATCCGGACAATACGGCTATAGGAAACAGAGCGTTCAGCTCTGATCCAGATGTAGTATCAAATATGGTAGTTTCAGCCATAGGAGGACTGCATGAGAATGATGTCGTGACATGTGTCAAGCATTTCCCGGGTCAGGGCGATGCAGACGGTGATACTCACAAGGCGATCGCTTCGAGCGACAGAACAAGATCCGATATAGCAAACTGTGAACTGGTCCCTTTCAGATCAGCAATAGAAAACGGTGTCGACATGATCATGGTAGGACATCTTTCGGTCCCTGAGCTGATGCAGGAAAACCCGAATCTTCCGTGTTCGCTCTCAAAGGAGATCATGACTGATCTTTTGCGTGTAAACATGGAATACAAGGGAGTAATAATCACCGATTCGATGAGCATGGCTGCCATATCGGAATATTACGGAGCTGACGAGGCTGCGATAAAGGCACTAAAGGCAGGAGCGGATATGATACTTATGCCGGAGGATTTTGAACTGGCATTTAACGGCGTTGTCGATGCGGTAAAAGACGGCACCATAGATGAGCACAGGATAAATGACTCACTTGCCAGAGTATACAAGATAAAGTACAGGGATACCCTGGAAACTGATGAGTAAATATGACAAAAGTCATGTGATAAATATATCTTTTTTCACTACAAGATATCACAAACGGTTTATATAATGAGTGTGTAAATTGAAATGATCAATGCACACTCATTTTTTGTGGTTTGTTTAGAACGGAGAAATACTGAATGGGAATAATACTTAAAACAAATGATCTTACCAAGAAATATGATAACAAGGTAGTGGTAGACAATCTGAATATCGAGATCAAAGAAGGAGAGGTGTTCGGACTGCTCGGACCAAACGGAGCGGGAAAGAGTACAACAATGAACATGATCTGCGGTATTGTAAAGCCTACCCTTGGAAACGTGGAATTCATGGGGATGGATTTTAAGAAAAACAGAAAGAGCCTTATGGAAAAGCTTGGCTATATACCCCAGGAACTGGCTATACACGGGAACCTGAAAGCATGGGAGAATGTGGAGCTGTTCACATCGCTTTACGGAATAAAGGGAAGCGAGCTTAAGGCAAGGATAGATGAATCTCTTTTGTATGTAGGACTGCTTGAAAAGAGAAATGAATATGCAAAGACATTTTCGGGCGGAATGAAGAGAAGACTTAACATCGCATGCGCGATAGGACATCACCCGAAGCTTCTGATATTTGACGAGCCGACGGTAGGCATCGATCCTCAGTCAAGGAATTTTATATTGGACAAGATAAAGGAATCAAACAAAAACGGTGCTACCGTCATATATACCAGCCATTACATGGAAGAGGTAGAGGCTATATGCACACGTATCGCGATAATGGATAACGGCAAGGTCATTGCTACCGGTACCAGCGAGGAATTAAAGAAGATGGTAAAGGATGATATTTCGGAAATAACACTTGAGGAAGTATTCCTAACCCTGACGGGAAAGAAACTGAGGGATTACTAAGATGATAAGATACATGGTAAAAAACAATATCAAACTGATGTCAAGAAGCAGCATAAACATACTTCTTATGATAGTGATGCCTCTTATCGTCATATCAGTGCTGTCAAGCGCCTTCACAGATCTGATGAAAAGATATGATGAATCTGATATAACAGCCGGATATTTTATAGAAAATGATGCTGTTAACGAAAAGATGATAGATGCTCTAAAGGAGGCAGCCAAAGACAATGGCATAATCCTAAGGGAGTATACCAGATCGGATCCCGCAGAATGTATGCGCAATGATGATCTGAACGGTTTTGTGGTCTTTGATAAGGACGGATATACGGTATATCGCAACAGCGACGAGGCAGAGATCGGAAAGGTCATAGAGTATTTTGTGAATGCATTTTATGAAAAAACCGGGACATCCATGGCGGGTATCGATACAGATTCCATAGAGATCAGAGTAGAGCATCCGGCCTTTAAGCCTTCAATAGAATCAATAGATTACTACGGTATCGTTGAAGTCGTGTTCTTTCTGTGGTGCGCTATCGTCTGCGGATCAGGGATCTTTATGAGCGAGAAGAAATATCAGATCATAAAGAAGTATCAGGTTTCAAACCTTTCTTCGACAAAACTCTACCTTGGCAAATTCATACCTCTTGTTGCGGCTGTCTTTGCAGGCGGGATCATCTCGACTGTTCTGTCCATCGTACTGTTAGGTGTCCACTGGGGAAGACCGCTTCTTTCTCTGATCATTATCCTTTTGACGACCGGCGCGGCATCAGCCTTCGGCCTTATGGTCTACAACATATTTGACAACATAGTAGTGACTATCATAGCGGTATTTACGGTAGTGTGGTTTGCGGGATTCTACGGAGGAAGCTTTGAAACCTACATATATTCTTCACATCCCGAATCGATCAAGCTCATATCGCCGATATATCATATCAACAGGGCTCTTACAGAGCTTTCATGCATGGGACACAGTGATTTTGTAAAGAGTGCTGTAATGTACAATGTAAGCCTTGTGATCATCTGCTCGCTAATAGCTATAGCAGCGGATGCGTTAAGAAAGAGAGGGAGAGCATGAAGATACTGGTAAAGTCGAGTTTGAAGCTGTTATTCAGGACAAAGCTCTTGTGGCTTTTTCTGATCCTGATGCCGTTACTCTCAACATTTATAATGAAAAACAAGGTCGAGTATTCGGCATATCTGGAAGATGAAAAAAACATGATAGAACTTGGCAGTGCTGATGAGAAGGTATCATACAACGGGGCACAGGGCGCATATGCCAT
>JAGCXJ010000274.1 GCA_017961385.1 Lachnospiraceae bacterium | reverse complement strand
CTTGATCCTTCTTCAAATGTTCAGTTTGGCGAAGGCGGAGCAGGCGCTTTTTCTGACGGCAAGCTTAATACTCTTATTAAAGATAAGAACGGTATCAATAAGGAAGTATTGAGGATATTTGCTGATCATGGTGCTGATGAGGAGATAATGTATGACAGCAAGCCGCACATAGGCACAGACAGGCTTACTGAGGTTGTAAGAAACATACGTGAATCGATCCTTAGCTTTGGAGGAGAGATATTCTATCAGACGTGCATTGACGGATTCGAATATGATGATGACGGTATAAAAGCCATATATGCCGGTGAAAGAAGGATTAAAGCCAACAGCGTTGTGTTAGCTATAGGACACAGCGCACGAGATACTTTTAAGATACTGAAAGACAGAGATGTACCGATGGAGCCAAAAGCTTTTGCCGTTGGCTTCAGAGTCATGCATCCGCAGCATGTAATAGATGAAAATCAGTATGGAAAGGACTGCGAACCTTATGAACTTCCGGTCGCCAGCTACAAACTGACATATCAGAGCAAAGAGCGAGGAGTGTATTCATTCTGCATGTGTCCGGGAGGATATGTGGTCAATGCGTCTTCCGAACAGCTTATGACTGCCGTAAACGGGATGAGTTATCATGACAGGGATTCGGGCGTTGCTAACAGCGCGGTCGTTGTTCAGGTAAATCCTAAAGACTATGGCGGGGATGATATACTCTGCGGTTTGAATTTTCAAAGAGAACTTGAGAAAAGAGCTTATGAATGCGGTCACGGAAAGATACCCGTTCAAAGATACGGCGATTTTAAGAGATCAGTAACAGGAAGAGATGATACAAGACGTACTTTTGATTTACAGCCGGTATGCAAAGGTGACTATGAATATTGCGAATTAAATGGTATAATGCCACAGGCGCTAAATGAGTGCTTTATTGAAGGCATGGAAGATTTCGGCCACAAGATCAAGGGTTTTAATGACGGGAATACGATAATGGCAGGGATCGAGAGCAGGACATCTTCACCTGTACGCATTTTAAGGGATAACAAAGGCATGTCACAGATAGCTGGACTTTTTCCGTGCGGAGAAGGAGCAGGATATGCTGGCGGCATTACCAGTGCTGCAATGGACGGAATATTTATTGCCGAAAGGATCGCGGCAAGGATTATGGGAGAATAGATTATTATGGATAGTTACCGTGAAGCAATCAAAGACAAGCAAAGAATTGTCATCAAGATAGGCTCTTCTTCGCTTCAGCATCCTGAAACGGGAGATCTTGATTATACAAAACTTGATGTACTTG
Organism: Lachnospiraceae bacterium; assembly: GCA_017961385.1. Taxonomy (GTDB): domain Bacteria; phylum Bacillota; class Clostridia; order Lachnospirales; family Lachnospiraceae; genus Colinaster. The sequence continues at coordinate 1,729 of JAGCXJ010000274.1, read as the reverse complement.
TAAGAGAATTGTGCAATTTAAGAAACCAGGGCAAGGACGTGGTACTTGTAAGTTCAGGTGCCATAGCAGTAGGAAAAAAAGCGATAGGAAAACATGCTGTCATTCTTGAGAGCAAGAAGATGGGATTTAAGCAGGCGTGTGCAGCTATCGGACAGGCAAGGCTTATGATGACATATCAGAAGCTTTTTGCAGAATACAATCAGATAGCGGCTCAGATACTGATGACTAAGAATATCCTTACGGATGAGGTTAACAGGACAAATGCCTTTAATACATTTACCGAGCTTTTAAGACTCGGTGTTATCCCGATAGTAAATGAGAACGATACGGTATCTACTTACGAGATACTTCTTGATGACGATGATGTGCTCATCGGTGACAATGATACGCTCAGTGCTATCGTCGCCAGCCTGATAAACGCAGATCTTCTCATACTTCTATCAGATATTGATGGATTATATACAGATGATCCAAGAAAGAATCCTGATTCAAAATTCATCGAATTTGTTGACAGACTTGATGAAAAGTATATGAATATGGGCAAGGAATCTACTGGTTCTAGCGTGGGCACAGGCGGCATGAATACCAAGATGAAAGCTGCGAAGATTGCAACAAGCGCAGGAGCTGATATGGTTATTGCAAACAGCAGGGATATACGTATAATTCACCGAATAATGGATGGAAGAAATATCGGAACATTCTTTGCTGCGCATGAAGACAAGAATTTCAATGTTGTTGATTTCATCAACAATCTGTAGGTATATGTATGAACATGAATGAAAGGATAGCTCGCATAAACGAGCTGTATCATAAATCACAGGATCAGGGCCTTACTCCCGAGGAGAAAGAAGAACAGGCAAAGTTAAGAAGAGAATATATCGACAGCATCAAAAACAATCTCAGATCTCAGCTTAACAATATAAATATTCAGAATGAGGACGGGAGCATAACCAATCTTGGAAAGAAATTTGGAAACAAATAAAAAAATCAGCCGCAAAAATGCACTTGCAAAAAGAAATCTTCTTTTGCCGGATGAGATTGAAAAGATGAGTCAGACAATATTCGAGAGGCTCATAGGCATGGAGGAATATGAACTTTGCGGCGACATCCTTGTATATGCTTCATTTGGAAGTGAAGTCATTACCGACAAGATCATAGACCACGCCCTGGTTATGGGTAAAAACGTTTATCTTCCAAGGGTTAACGGAAATGATATGGACTTTTATATGATCGCTTCAAGAGAAGAACTTGAAGAAGGATCGTGGCATATACCAGAACCAAAGCCTAATGTGTGCAATCTGTTCAATTCAAATGCTAATGCTCTAGTAATAATGCCGCTAGTTGCGTTTGACAGAAACGGCGACAGGATAGGCTATGGTAAAGGCTATTATGACAGGTTTCTTTATAGGCATTTGACGGGGACAAAGATAGGCCTTGCCTATTCTTTACAGGAGTGCAAAATAGAAAGCGAAGAGACTGATATAAAAATGGATTTTGTGGTTACGGAAAAAGAGATCATTGAGACCGTATAGAAAGGAAAGAGCAATGACGGATTTTGAATATATCTCAAAGATAGCAAAAGAAGCAAAATATTGCATGAACGATCTTGATACAAATAAGAAGAACGAAGTATTACATGCAGTTGCCAAAAACCTTGTTGCTGACAGTAAGATAATACTCGAGGCAAATGAGAAGGATATGGAAAAAGCTGTTGCTGCAGGCATGAACG
>JAGCXJ010000273.1 GCA_017961385.1 Lachnospiraceae bacterium | reverse complement strand
GGCCAATAGGAGTTACACTTATACGCTTATTAACTATCGGTATACCAAACTCTTTTGATATTTCCTCTCCTGTTTTAACAAGATCTTTTGCTACCGTGCATATCTTATTGTATATTTTTTCATTTAGTTTACTTACATCACTGTCTATACAATCGAGCAGGCTGATGCCAAGAGTTATTGTTCTGACATCAAGGTTTTCCTTTTCGATCATGTCATTAGTCTCAGCGACCTCAAATATGTTTATCATATCGGAAATGATCCTTCCGAATTATATTCTGTGCATGCTGTTAAATAGTTCTTCTCTCTGACATTTGATAATAACACCGATGCTGTGTCCGAGTTCAGAGAGTTCATCGCTGATCTCACCGAAAGGCTTGGTGGCCTGTGTCATATCAGTGATCATCATCATGTTAAAATATCCCTGTAATATTGTCTGAGAGATATCAAGAATATTTATATTGTTATCCGCAAGATATGTACATACCTTTGCTATGATACCAACCGTATCATGTCCTACTACTGTAATGATCGTCTTATTCACTTAAATATACTTCCTTTCATTTATAGATTAACCACTTCAGACATCTGATCACGTTTTGCGACCATAATCCTAAAGTCATTTGATCTGTATTTATTGTCAGACATGTCAATTTCAACACGTACTGTTTCATATGCAAGTTCCGGCAAATTGTTCTCCTTGCTTAGATGCCCGAGGAAAATGTTTTCGATCTTATCGTTTAGTATCGAAGATATAAGCCTTCCTGAAAGCTCATTTGATAAGTGACCGGAATCCGATAATATCCTCTGCTTCAAAGGATATGGATAAGGCCCCACCTGAAGCATTCTTACATCATGGTTTGCCTCTATCAGCAAAGAATCCATTCCTTTTAAATTCTGAACAGTGTATTCACTGTATGTACCCATATCAGTGGCGATCGCAATTTTCTTTCCATCAGCACAAAAAGTATATGCTACTGGGTCTGTTGCATCATGATTGATCCTAAAAGCTTTAATCGTCATATCCTTGATCTTCAGATCAACATCCGGTGCTATGGGATGAAATATATCATCTTCTACTTTTCCCAGATAATTATATGATTTAATAGCTAAAATTGTGTCTCTTGTCGCATATACGGGAATACTGTATTTCCTGCATAAAACTCCGAGACCGCCGATATGATCTACATGTTCATGCGTTATCAGAATGCCATCGATATCGTGACCTGTAAGATCGAGGTTTCTAAGTCCTTCGTCAACTCTTTTTCCGCTTATTCCGACGTCAACAAGCAGATGTGTATTATTGCTTCCGACATATATGCAGTTACCGCTGCTTCCGCTAGCTATCGGTGCGAAACGCATTACTTATTCTCCCAGAATACTTCGATAACGTCACCATCGTGTATTTCTTCCATATATTCAGCGTCCTGTCCATTTTTTGTTGTGACGATATTTCCCTGAGGCTTGGACAGATCAAAATCTATCTTGTCAAAGATATCTACAAATACATATTTTGATTTTGTATCAAGTACAACCTGCTTACCGTTAACACTGACCGTGATCTTTCTTGCTGATGAGTCGACCTTGGTTTTTTTGCTTTCTTTATCTTCGTTTATATCAGAAGTTTCTTTAGCTGATTCATCATCCTGAGGAAGATCATCATAACTTATAGAATCCCTGCTCTTCCATTCGACAGAAAAGTTTTCATATACTTTTGTGTCATTGTCAGCAGGCATGTTATTAACCATGCATATGGTATCTGCCTTGTTGTCTATATCCATAAACTGAATTATCTGTTCTACGGTATAGTAATCAAGAATGGTAATATCGTCACCATTTTTGATCTCATAGTACTCTGACTCAAGCAGACCGTTAACAGAAACAAATTTCGGCATCTTAACTTCTAAAGAATTTACTTTAAATCTGATCGTATCTTTGTATCCGGGAAGATCACTTACTTTGAGCGTAGCTTCTGAACCGGCTGTTGATTCCTTGACTTCAATAATGTCATGTTCCTTCACAGGTGTATGCATATTTGCACTCTCCCCGTTTACGGTTATGACAGCAGGCTCACCAAGCTGACCTCTGACCATTCTTTCCTTTCCATCCAACTTATATGTAAGAGGCTTTCCTGATTTAGGGAAGAAACCGTTTGAAGGGAACTCGGTCTGCATAGCAACATCCATTACTGTGAGACTGTTATTATTGTATATCTTTACTCTGCTTCCGTTAAAATCAACATAAATGAAGTTGTTGGTCTCCTCATAGAAACTGAGTGCGATTCCAATCGGCGTTACCAAGAGCGAGTCGGCTTTGATAGAAGTGTCTTCGAAAATGATGTCATCCATGACTTCCTTGCCACGGATTGCTACTCTTGATTTGATTATGCCAAGCTTCTTTGAAAGCGCCAGTGTATATCCGGGAAAGATTCCGCCTCCGCCTACAACAAAGACTGCACCTACAGGCTTTCCACCATTTAATTCAACTATTTTATCTGCTACAAGAGATGCCATGTTATCAACATCAGCGGCAACGAGCTTATTGATCTCATCTTTTGATATCGTAAGCTTTGTACCCATGATATCCTTGTAGCTTATCTTGGCTTTTGTTGTTGATTGTTTCTTTATCTTTTCAGCTGTATTGAAATCGACCATACAGTGATTTGCAATTGTTTCCGTCAGACTGTCTCCGGCTGTCGGAAGCATTCCAAAAGCAACTATAGATCCATCTTTAGTTATTGAAATATCTGATGTACCTGCTCCTACATCAACCAAAGCGATGTTGAGCAGTCTGAATTTTTCTGGTATTGCCAGACCAATTGCTGCAATAGGCTCAAGTGTAAGAGACGCCACTTCAAGTCCTGCTATATCTACAGAAGCATAAAGGCCGTCAACTACTTCATCGGGAAGGAAAGTTGCAATTATATCAACACCGATTTTTGAAGCCTTATGGTTTTCAAGGTTTGTTATCGGAAAGTCATTCAGATAATATCTCACAATGCTGCTTCCAACGCAGTAAAACTTCATTTCAATGTTATTTTCACTTAAAAATTTCTTATAAGCCTCTTCTATAGCAGCACTGTTAAGAGTATATATATCTTCTTCATTTACAGTCCTAAGTTCGTCAAGTTCTATATCAGCATGAGCTGTAGCAGTCTTAAGGACACGTCCTGCCGCAGCAATGCAGACTCTTTTAAGCTTTGAGCCAAGCTTGCCTTCGAGTTCTTCTGTTACATCCTTGATGGTCTGAGCTACTTTGGCAATATCATGGATCTGACCGTCCATCATAGCCCTTGTCTCATGTTCCTTTCTTGCCATAGCGGTAACCACAAACTTCTTTCCCTTGCGGTAGCCGACTATTCCAACAACACTTCGTGTACCTATATCAAGACCATATACTGTTTGAATCGGTAATCTACTTTCTGCCATCTTCTGATTCTAATTCCTTCATTTTTTTCTTAATCTGCTTGTATGTTTGAGCAAGAGTGCCAGAGTTATCAATGCAAAAATTGCTTCCTGCTCTGAACTCTTTTTCACTGAGCTGGCTATCCATGATGCCTTTTATCTTTTCTTCACTGTAACCTCTAGAGTTTTTTAATCTTTGAATTCTTGTCGATTCAGGAGTGAATATATACCACATCTGATCAACATATTTATTATATCCGCATTCGATCAACAGAGCGGCTTCAATAAACAGATAATCATACTTACCGGCTTTGCTTTCAGTTTCTTTTGTATCAAGAATATAAGTTTGTACAGCAGGATGTACGATAGAGTTTACCTTTTCAAGAAGACTATCGTCAGCAAATATTACCTCAGCCATCTTCTTCTTGTTGATAAAACCGTCTTCATCAAGTATCTTTTTACCAAGTAGCTCAATTAATGGCTCGTAGCAAGCCTCTCCAGGCTCTTTTAATCTGTTTGCAACATCATCAGCGGTTATAATACGGCAGTTATAGTTTTCCTTGATATATTCAAGAATCTTGGATTTACCGCATCCGACACCGCCTGTGATACCTATTGTAATCATATCGATCACTTTGCCTCATACCAGTCTTTTCCGTCATGTATATCTACTTCAAGATTTACATTTAACTTGGCTGCATTTTTCATTTCTTCGTATAATACCGTCCTGGCAGCTTCAAGATCTTTTTCACTGACTTCAATAAGAAGCTCATCGTGAACCTGAACGATTATCTTTGCGTCAAGATTGTTGTTTTTTAACGCATTATATACATTTATCATGGCTATCTTCATGATATCAGCAGCTGTTCCCTGAATCGGGCTGTTCATTGCAACTCTTTCGCCAAACGATCTTGTCATGAAATTGGAGCTGGCCAGTTCTGGTATCGGTCTTCTCCTCTTATACAGAGTAGTAACGTAGCCATTCTCTTTTGCTGTATTTACACAGTTATCTAGATAGGTTTTGATACCTTTATAGGTTTCAAAGTAATCCTCAATATACTGTTTTGCTTCTTTTCTTGATATGCTCAGATCCTGACTGAGTCCAAACGAGCTTATACCGTAAACAATTCCGAAATTGACGGCTTTTGCATTCCTCCTCTGAAGATCTGTAACTTCTTCGAACGGAACATGAAATACCTTTGAAGCTGTTATCCTGTGTATATCAGCCTCAGATCTGTATGCTTCTAAAAGGTCTTTGTCATCTGCCATGTGAGCTAACAGTCTTAATTCTATCTGAGAATAATCGGCATCTAAGAAAACATATCCCTTTTTAGGTATAAAGCACTTTCTTATCTTTCTTCCCAGTTCCATTCTCATTGGAATGTTTTGAAGATTTGGCTCAGTTGAGCTTATTCTTCCTGTTGCGGTTATTGTCTGATTAAATGTTGTATGTATCTTGCCATCTGATTTAATGGTATCAGCAAGGCCGTCTGCGTATGTGCTCTTTAGTTTTACAAGACCTCTATACTCGAGGATATTATTTACTATAGGATACTCTTCTGCCAGTTTTTCTAATACATCGGCAGCGGTTGAATATCCGGATTTAGTCTTCTTTCCACCGGGAAGACCCATCTTTTCAAAAAGTATCTCTCCAAGCTGTTTTGGAGAATTGATATTGAACTTTTCGCCAGCAAGATCATAAATCAGATCTTCTAGTTCATTTATCCTTCCAACCAATGATTCACCGTAAGCTTTAAGTTCCTGTCTGTCTACAGTAATACCTTGTTTCTCCATGTCATAGAGTACTTCGGCAAGCGGATATTCTATATTTTCATAGAGATCGATCATTTCCTTTTCTTTAAGGGCCTCATATATCTTATCTCTTGTTTTAGAAAGTACATAAGATCTGTATCCGGCATATCTGGCAAAATTATCTCTGTCCATAAATACAGCTTCCGATAAAGACATTTTGCCAAGAATTTCTTTGGCTTCAGGAATATGGATCCCAAGATACTCGGATGCAATATCACCTATTGTGTAATCGTTTTTTAAAGGATTTACAAGATATGCAGCAAGTAAAAGATCAAATATCTTACCAACATTTTCATTGCCGATCAGATGATATATCCTTTTTACATCAAAGCAGCAAAGATCATTCTTGTTTGACAGAGATTTAATCTTATCAGCAATATATGCTTCTGTAATAAAACCTGATACTGCAACAATATATGTGGATTGACCATCAGAAAGAGAAAGACTTACAATCTCTCCATTTTCCTGCTCAAGTACAAATGAAACATTTTTGCTCGTTTCAAGCCTTGAAAACAATGACTCGCATTCTGAAAGATCATCGATCCATGTTACTTCGATTTCCTTGGCATTTTGAGCAAAAGAACTTGATTCAAATCTGTCCAGATATTTCTTAAAGCTGTTTGCTACAAAATAATCATATGCTTCCTTTGTAAATATATTCCCGAACTCTGCATCCTTATAGCTGATCGGAAGTTCGGCGTCGATCTTAATTGTTGCAAGCGCCTTGCTAAGATCGGCCAGTTCTCTGTTTTGAGCAAGTGAATCATGTATTGATTTTTGGGTGATCTCATCAAGATGTTCATATACTCCGTCAAGCGATCCGTAGTCTACAAGAAGTTTAGCAGCCGTCTTTTCACCGATTTTGGGAACACCAGGAATATTATCAGACGAATCACCCATAAGTGCTTTCATATCGATGAAAGTTATGGGATCCACCTGATATTTCGCGATCACATCTTTTGCATAGTAGTCTTCTACTTCAGTCTTATTGCCTTTTGTTTTTGGTATTCGGATCTTAATTTTGTCAGTTGCTATCTGCAAAAGATCCCTGTCGCCTGATATAAGGCTAACATCAATGCCATCTGCTTCAGCTTTCTTAGCAAGTGTTCCCAGTATATCATCCGCTTCAAGTCCTGGCTTTTCACATATTGTTATATGCATCGCATTAAGGATCTCTTTCATCACAGGAACCTGCTCATGAAGCTCTTCAGGCATGGGTTTTCTTGTACCTTTATATGCTTCGTACATTTCATGACGGAATGTCTTTTCTTTCCTGTCAAAAGCAACACATAGGAAATCAGGCTTTTCTTCATCAAGGATCTTTAACATGATGTTTAAAAAGCCGTATATCGCATTTATATGCATACCTTTGGGATTTGTCATCAAAGGTACTCCGTAAAATGCTCTGTTTAAAATGCTATGTCCGTCAATAAGTACAAGTTTACTCATAATTTTTTATCTGGATGTAAATACAAGGATCAGTATGAATATGACTGCAGCGATCGCAACTGCTTCCATGATATATATAACCATGTTGGCAATAGTACGTTTCTTTATTGCCTTTTTGGTCTTTTCGATCTTGAGATCAAGTTCCTTATTAAGATCAAAACTGTCGCCGTCTTCAAGACGCAGTGTACCTTCTTTAATAAGATACTGAATTCTCAGCTCTTCTTTGCATGTTTCGCATGTCTGCATATGTGCAAAGAATTCTTTTGCCTGTTTCTTATTCAGTTTATCATCCAGAAAATCAGGTATCCTGGTCTCAAAATCCTTACAGATCATATTTATTCTTCAACCGGTTTTTTAATTTCAATGCAAAGCTCATCAAGCTGTTTTTGTGGAACCACATTAGGCGCCTGTGTCATTAGACAGCTGGCATCCTTAACTTTATGAAATGCTATAACATCTCTTATAGAATCTGCAT
>JAGCXJ010000003.1 GCA_017961385.1 Lachnospiraceae bacterium | reverse complement strand
ATATTGCCAAGGATCGTGATATTGGTCATTCTACTGAAGGCAGAGAAGGCATGATCTACAATGAAGGTCACATGGGAAGGGATCGTTATATTTTGAAGCCCGCTGAGAAAGAACGCGCTGTCTCCTATCGAAGTTACATTGTCCGGAATCGTTATACTCCCCAAAGCCACACAGCACTCAAACGCGCTGGGACCAATAGCCGTTACACCTTTGCCAATCGTAACATTGGTTATACCAACACAGTGCTTGAACGTGCAGCTCTCGATTGTTGTGATCTTGTCAGGTATTTTTACATTCGTCAACTTTTCACAGGCCGTAAAGGAACTCCGGCCAATGACAGTGACGCTATCGGGAATCGTTATCTGGTTCAGATGTTTACAATCAGAAAAAGCACCCTCTTCGATTCTAATGACACCGGGAGGAATCGTCACACTCTCCAGGCTGGTACAGCCGGAGAAGGTATAACGTCCAATTGTTGTAATGCTGCTGGGGATGGTTACGTTTTTGAGATTTCTGCATCCCATGAACGCGTACATCCCAATGTTTTTGATTCCATCCGGTATATGGATATCCCCGCTGATGCCTTTGGGGATATAAATGATCTTCATATTTCTTTTACTTATCAATATACCGTCCTGGCATTCATATTCCGTATTTCCGTCCTCTACCTCTATATTTAAATTTCTGCACCTGTTAAACGCTCCATTTTCTATCATTTTGACCGTGGACGGGATAATTACCTTTTCCTTTTGTGATTCAGGACACAAAATCAACATCTTCTTTGCATCATCAAACAAGACCCCATTCAAACTGCTGTAATTGGCATTTCCCTCTTCCACCCTTATTTCCTCTACATTCCTCATCTGCAATCCCAAAGGGTTTATTGTTTTGACGCAGGACGGAATGATGATCGTTTTTATAAGATCTTCTTTCACTCCTAACGAATCGATCGCCCGAACTTCATAAGACACATTAGCAGCCGTGACCTTTGCCGGTATCTTGATTTCATCGCCGCTTTTTTCTATGGATACGACCTCCGCGATATTTCTCTTTTCTTCCTCATCATACCGGATTTCATAACCTATACCATCCTGAACGATCGAACTTTCTTTGATGATTTTGCTTATATTCTTAAATGAAAGATAGCTGTTTATTTCCGAATCAGCCGCGCTCATGATCGCATCCACATCTGTGATCAAACAAACAAATTCCTTTACCGCCTTTATATTCCCTTTCAAATCATATTGTCGAAGAAGTCCGTCCGCGTATTGAGACATATTATTATTGTGATAGAAAAACTCGATCATCCGTTTTTCCTTTTCCATGTATCTCCGGAAAACTACTTCCTTATCACTATAAATCTCTTTCTCTAAATGACCATTACCATATTTTTTATCCACATTGAAAAATTTAGAATCTGTATCCGCTATCCCAACGAGCCTTCCCGTTGAATCATAAAAAATTTCAAAATCATCCAGCTTTTTAGGAACTGAATTTTCATACTCGATCTCTCTTTTTTTATACGGAGTTTCGCCCTGGTCTTGAAAAAAAGCTATTTCGTATGGAGCAGTCTGATTCGTCTCATATTTATACTCCATGCTGGCATAACCGTATTTTTTGTTCTTTGAACGGCTTCCATCCATGTCAAAATATTCCATGGATACCAGCTTATCCGCATCATATTTGTATCGCTTCCCCGCGATCCCGCTATCCAGCATCAAATACTTTCCCTCTTCATCTAAATACCGCACCTGAGTAATACGTCCTTTTTCGTCATGATCATACATATAGCCCCTGATCTTGCCATACTGTTCCCCATAAGACCCGGCATATTGATACGAATCTGAATATTCAGGATAGTGCTTCTGCGATGTGGCTTTGGCCTGAGTTTTGCTTAGCAATATAAAACCATTTTCATCTCTGAGTACATTATAACTGTCTATCCCGGAAAAATACTCCTTATACGGGAAGAACTCCAATGACGCGGATGTATCATACGTATGTGCCCAATTCAGCATTTCGTATCGGGTGATCTCCACAGTCTCACTTTTCTCATTGTACCGTGTTATCGAATAATCCATGACCGGAACACCCAAAGAATCTATGAATTTGATCGTATGTACCGTTCTGTTATCTTCCAGATACTCTATTCCCAGGATAGAAGGTCTATCCCGACCATCATAAAAATCATGTTCTATCGGGATCTCATGAGCGTTCTCATATACGACCCGCCTCAGTACTTTTTTCCCAAACAGGTTGAAGATTTCTCTCCCCTTGTACTCAAAACGATAATGCGCATATCTGTGCGCTGTCTGATTTTTCGTTAATTTGTAGATTCCCTCCGGCTTTCCCCATTTGACCACATAATCCGCGTAATACTCCGGCCATGTTTGGATCAATGTCTGATCTGCCGCTATCCCTAATATAAATAACAATAACAGCAGCTGCGCTACTCTCGCGAACAGCTTCCATCTCTTTATTCTCTTGATCTTCGCGTAGCCATCGGCTATATCCGCTACTATCAATAACGGTTTTTCTTCAGGTGGTACACCGGGACACAGTATCTGTATCGAGCGATAATTGTTCGCTGTTTTCTCTAAAACTTTTATCAGCTTTTGCAGTTTTTCTCTTTTCTCTCCCTTACTTTCTTCCCTTTCTTCCCGCAGTAGTCTTATCTCTTCCGCGGTCTCCGTCTGCAATTCTTTCAGTTTCTTCTCCGCGGCTTTCTTTTGTTCCTTTGTAGCTACAAAAAATCCCGCGTTTTCGTAACAGGCCGCTATACTCAGCTTTTCCTTGATATGTCCTACCCTCTCGATTTCTCCTTCCACAAAGTTATAACGCATCGTTGAAAACGGCCACAGCTCCGGCCGTTCATCTTTCATCGCGTAATATAACCCCGTGGCCAGCGCCCCCCAGGCCGAATCCACATTCAGCTCTTTTTCCCCTTTTCTTACCTCTTCACTGAAGATCGGGACTTCTTTTTCCAGTTCAAATCGTTTTGTTGAAAAATAAAGATAAAATTCTTCCGGGCTACTCTTGAGCCCCAGTTTCTCTTTCTGGGATTTAAAATCTTTCTGGAACTGCTCTTTTATTTTATCAGCTAGCTGCCTCAATGCCAAAGGCAGCCGCTCATCATGCCCTGTGATCTCTTCTCCGCTCCGCCATTGCAGCGGCAGCATGAATCCGTCTTCCCGGATCGGGCTCTCCTTGCTGACAGTACCGCTTGTTTGGGCAAATAAGAGCCAGCATTCTCCTTTGGCTGGAATGATATCCTTTAAAGTAAAATACTTCTTTCTCTGGAAGTATTCCTCATGCGGCAGCATTTCCCAGACCACAGGCTTAACAAGCCCACCCAGCGTCCAGTAACCCAGCAGATTAGCAAGACGCTTCCACTTGATCTTTGGATCTTTTATCTTGGGCCACCAACCTTCTGCCCGGCAGATCTGTTCCAGCTTCTTATCCAACATGCTTCGCTTACTTTAATACTATCAGCTTATCTTCTTCCGTCGCAATTACCAGCTTCCCATATAACTCAGCCAGGTCTATCTTCGCATAACTGTTCTCTTCTATTTCACCCAATTCAGTACGTTTCCCGTCATCACTCAATACCTCCAGAGTTTTAAGAGGGATTTCCTTGTCCGACTGTATGATGACTTCCAGTGTCTTTT